>JABDQM010000198.1 GCA_013042315.1 Flavobacteriaceae bacterium
GGTGATGGATTTGTCGGATTTATCCACAATAGTGTAATCGATAATTACCTGAGCAAACACGAAACGCCAGAAGATATTGAACTTTATTTCTGTGGCCCGCCTTTGATGAACAAAGCAGTTCAGAAGATGGGAGAGGATTTTGGTATCCCTGATGAAAATATCAGATTCGACGACTTCGGCGGATAAAGATTTAATTAAAGTAAATGATTAAAACCGATATAACTCTATATCGGTTTTTTTATCCTTTTTAAAATGAAAGCACTTACGGAACAAGAACTGCATAACCTGGCGATGAACATCGTGGGCAAGGAGCTGGAAGCTGATGGCTTTGAATTCATGGGTGTTAATAGTAAACTCCGGAAGAATCCCCAATTTGTGTGTCTAAAAGACAAAGAATTGCATTTTATTGTGGTGAGGAATATACCCTACCCGGAAAACCCATCAGAATTCGATAAAGACCTATTGGCCAAGGTTAAGGAACACGCCGTAAAGTTTGAAGCGCGGACTTATTTTGCAGGTGTTGGTATTTCCAACGCAGCAAATAAGAGCCAACCTGTTTTATTAAATCAAGAGTATCTTGTACATTATGAAGGGCTCGTTGAAATATAAATACCTGATCGGTTTTTTTCTGGTAGTCTGCCTTGCGATTATTTCCTGCAAGGAGGAACAAAGGTGGATTAAAAACACGGAATTGGGTGAAGCCCTTGGCACTACTTACTCCATCATTTATCTAAGCAATGATACTTTAGACCTTAGACCACAAATCGATTCGGTTTTTCGGGTGGTCAATCAGTCGATGTCTACGTATATTCCCGACTCGGATATATCCAGAATCAACCGGGGAGATACTACCGTCGTTGTTGATGAGATGTTCAGGGACGTGATGGCTCTTTCCCGTGAAGTATATCAAAAAACTAACGGATATTTTGATCCCACAGTAGGAGTTTTGGTTAATGCCTGGGGTTTTGGACCCCGGCCGGGAATGGAAATGGATAGTGCTCAGGTAAACAGGCTCAAGACCTTTGTGGGGATGGATAAGATTGTACTTACAGAGGAAAATAGAATTCGCAAGAAGCATTCTGAAATTCAACTCGATTTCAATGCGATCGCTAAGGGGTATGCTATAGACCGACTAGCAGTGATGCTCGATCAGCATACAAATGGAAGTTATCTCGTTGAAGTAGGAGGAGAGATAGTGACCAAAGGGATCAACTCCCTTAAAGAACAACCATGGGTGGTTGGGATAGATGATCCGCAGGTGGAAATGGGACGTAAATTAAAGATTACGCTTAACCTGCAGGATGAAGCACTAGCATCGTCAGGTAATTACAGAAAATTTAGAATAGATTCGTTAACCGGGCAGAAGTACGTTCATACCATAGATCCCAAAACCGGATTTACAAGAAATTCAAATGTTCTGGCTGCAAGTGTCATTGCTCAAAACTGCGCTTTAGCAGATGCATACGCCACTGCCTTTATGACCATGGAATTAGATTCCTCCATTGCTTTTTTAGAGGATGAAAAGGATTTGGATGCTTATCTTATTTACCTCAATTCAAACGGAGAGGAAAAGGAATATTTTACCCCTGGTTTTCTGGAGCATGTCAGGAAATAATCAGGGCTTGCAAACTAACGGGATAACCTCATTTTTGGCAAGGCGGTATCGATCAACTTCCTCAAGAGTTAATTCAGAAGAGTAGGGGACCGGCTTCACTGTAAATCCTGCCTCTTCGAGTTTGTTAAAATAATCTTTGCCGTATATCCTCACATGGTCGTATTGGCCAAAAATCTCAGCTCTTTTCTTCCTATCGGTAATGCTGTCGTCTTCAAAAGTGGTTTCTCGATCGAGCTCCTGAGGCACCTGAAAAATACCCCAGCCTCCGGGCTTCATCACGCGATAAAGTTCTGACATAGCTTTGCTGTCATCCGGAATATGTTCTAGGACGTGGTTACACAGGATGATGTCATAACTATTGTCTTCAAACGGCAAATCGCATATATCTGCTTTTACATCCGCCAGAGGGGAATTGAGGTCGGTAGTGGTATAGTCGAGATTTTCCAATTTTTTAAATCGCTTGTAAAATGCCTGTTCCGGAGCAAAGTGCAGCACCTTGTGCGATTTGCGAAAGAAATCGGTTTCCCTACTCAGATAAAGCCATAACAATCTGTGCCTTTCCAGAGACAAGGTAGAAGGTGAGAGAACGTTTTCACGCGGACTCTCATAGCCGTAGGGAAGAAATTTCCGAAAACTCTTTCCGTCTATAGGATCGGTATATCGATTTCCTTTTAGGGAGAATGTCAGGAAGGGTCTTACCCAATAACTCATTCTGATCAAGAGGGGGCGGGGAAATAGCTTCAGTATGTATTTAAAGACTTTTTTCACCCCTTTGTAATGAGTTTAAAGCTGGAGTTTGGTAGCACGGAAAGCATCTTCTTCATCACTGATGATTCCGAGCGCATCGTAGATATATTGAAAGGTAGAAAGGAGTTCGGGTTTCCCGTTTATCAGGGCAACATCGTGTTCAAAATGTGCACTAGGTTTGCCGTCGGCGGTTAATATGGTCCAACCATCACGCAACTGTTTTATTCTGCGTGTTCCCATATTTACCATGGGCTCAATAGCGACAACCATTCCTTCGACAAATTTTTTGCCTCTTCCCCTCTTGCCGTAATTTGGCATTTCAGGCGATTCGTGCAAATCCTTGCCTAAACCGTGTCCTACTAATTCGCGAACAATACCGTAGCCTTCTGCTTCACAATGCTGTTGAATGGCATAGGCCACATCACCTACGCGCTTGCCTATTCTGAATTGTTCAATGCCTTTGTAGAGTGATTCTTTGGTTACACTTAGTAATTTTTTTGTTGCCTCATCCACCGTACCTACTTCAAATGTATAGGCGTGGTCTCCGTAAAAGCCATTTTTTAAGGCGCCGCAATCGACGGATAAAATGTCCCCGTCTTTCAGGGGTTCATCGTTCGGGATGCCGTGAACAACCTGAGCATTTGGACTTAGATTCAGGGTGTTCGGAAAATCATACATTCCCAGGAAGCCGGGCTCTGCTCCATGGTCTCTGATAAATTCCTCCGCCAGTTTGTCCAGGTATAGACCAGTTACTCCTGGTTTTACCTCTTTGGCCAGCATACCGAGTGTTTTAGAGACGATCAAGGCACTTTCGCGCATCAATTCAATTTCTTCCGCAGTTTTTACTAGAATCATATGGTACTTGGGTTAAACTAAAGATTTTTGGGTCATAGCTGCAGGTTTGTCTATTCCCATCATATGCAAAATGGTAGGCGCGATATCACCAAGGACGCCATCTTTTACTGACTTAATATCTTTGTCAACTACGATCAAAGGTACAGGGTTTGTAGTATGGGCTGTATTGGGACTACCGTCTGGGTTGACCATCGTATCGCAGTTACCGTGATCAGCGATGATCAGGGAACTATAACCGTGTTCAAGTCCTTTAGTAACAACTGCCTCGGCACAACTGTCAACAGTTTCAACCGCTTTAATAGCCGCTTCCATGATACCGGTATGACCCACCATGTCGGGGTTGGCAAAATTCAGACATACAAAATCCGCTTCTTCTTTCTCCAACTCACTGAGGATAGCATCCCTGATTTCATAGGCACTCATCTCCGGTTGAAGATCGTAAGTCGCTACTTTGGGAGAGGGACACATGATGCGTTGCTCCCCTTCAAAAGGAATTTCACGTCCACCGTTGAAGAAAAAAGTAACATGCGGATACTTCTCCGTCTCTGCTATCCGGATTTGTTTTTTTCCTGCTTTAGCGAGTATTTCGCCTAAAGTGTCCTGTAGATTTTCCTTGTCGTAGACTACTTTTATCCCTTTATAGGAATCGTCGTAATTAGTGAGTGTAACATAGTAAAGCTTCAGGGTCTTCATCTTATGCTCAGGATGATTTTTTTGGGTGAGCACTTCGGTGAGTTCACGCCCGCGATCGGTCCTGAAATTAAAAAAGATCACTACATCGTCTTCTGCTATGGTTGTAAGAGCATTTCCTTTTTTATCAGAAATTACAATGGGTTTCAGAAATTCATCGGTTAAGCCATTGTCATAGCTCTTTTGGATGGTCTGAGCGAGATCTGAACTTTTCTCTCCTTTTCCGTGAACCACTAGATCATATGCAAGCTTTATGCGCTCCCAGCGCTTGTCCCTGTCCATGGCGTAGTATCTCCCGATAACGCTGGCCAATTGGGCATTCTTATCTCTGCAAAACGCCTGCAGGTTCTCAACATAGCCTTTTCCACTCCTGGGATCAACATCACGTCCGTCAGTAAAGGCATGGACAAAAACATTTTTCAGATCCTGGGCTTCTGCTGCATCGATCAATCCTTTAAGGTGATTTGTATGACTGTGGACGCCACCATCACTGAGAAGTCCAAGAAAATGAACATTTTTTCCATTCTTTTTAGCGTATTCAAAGGCGTCCCTGATCACAGGTTCATCCTTCATCTTGTCTTCTTCAACGGCCTTGTTGATCTTGGCGAGGTCTTGATAGACAATTCTGCCAGCGCCCAGGTTCATGTGTCCCACTTCGCTATTACCCATTTGTCCATCGGGTAATCCTACATTCATTCCATCGGTGAGGAGATTGCTATTTGGATATTTTTTGTACAAGGAACTGACAAAAGGGGTATTGGCCTGATCCACAGCTGAGACTTTGGGATCTGGCGACTTTCCCCAGCCGTCGAGGATCATCAGGATTACTTTTTTGTGCATCACCAAGGATTAGATTAGTACTATCCTACAAAAATACCACGATTTAGTCGGGTTTACCACATTTGAGTTCCCTTTTTCACTTTAGGTAGGATGCGTAACAACAATGGTTTCGAAGACTGGCCTTTATGAATGGAAACAAAAATACCCCTGGATTTCACCAGAGGTACGATATTAATTTTTTGGATCGATCTGCTTGTAAATGGTTCTTAAAATTCGAATCCGGTAAAAGCCCGATAAAAGAATGCGTAGAAAGCCATAAGTAACATAACAGCACAAAATGCAGAATACGCCTTTAGAAGGAAGACCAGGAATTCTGGCTTACAATCATCAAAGGCTTCCAGGTATAAATTTTTAAAGTGTATAAGTGTTCCCATATAGTTTTAGTGTAATTAAAGCTATAAGGGTTAAATTGGTGATAAAATAAGATTTGGTAGAATTGCTAAGATAGAAAAAAAAGGACAGCAACCTAATTTTGACCGATTAATTACCTGTATTACCCGCCTTTATACTTTTTAATAGAGGCTTTAATTTTGGCGATGCGGTTGTCGGGGTCTGGATGCGTACTTTGAAATTCCGCGACCCGGTTGGGCCCGGCAGCCTCTTTTAGGATTTCCATCACCCTGATCATTTCCCCGGGTTCATATCCCGACCTAATCATAAAGAGAACACCCAGATCATCGCTTTCCAGTTCATCACCTCTGCCATTTTTCAGCAAGGTATTCTGGCCGATGTTACCGACGATGTTCCCTGCATCGGCACCTACTTGTGCTCCCATACTCACGGTTTTCCAAAAATTGCTCTCCGCAATGCGCTCTGCCGAATGCCGACCGATAACATGACCAATTTCATGACCGAGTACTCCTGCCAATTGTGCTTCATTGAGTTGGGAAAACAGGGCGTAGGTTATAAAGATCTGCCCGCCGGGAAGGGCGAAGGCATTGATCGTCTTATTGTCGGCAAGAAGGTGAAATTCGTATTCGTAGGGTGTTTCCCGTGCAATACTGTTTTGAACCAATTTATCTCCAACCGCATCCACGTAGGCCTGCATACGATCATCATTGTATAAACCACCGTATTGCTGGGCGATCTGCGGAGTACTTTGCAAGCCAATTGCAATTTCCTGCTCGGCGGTCATGTTGATGTTCTGCACCCTGCCGGTGTATGGGTTTTCTTCCTTATTATTACAGCGTTGCACCATAGCAAAAGCAACGATCACAAGGCCGATAAGAATTCTTAATTTCCAGCTCCCCCTTCTCATGACCTGAAATTAAGATATTTTCTGATAGAATTACAAGAGTACCGGATTGATGTCGAGAATATTATCACGGATATAGGTTCTGATAAACCCGGTGGTCAGGAACTCATTACCGATAAAATCTTCTTCGATCAAAAGCTGAAGAATGTTTTTCTTTCTAAAGACCTCCAACATTGGAACTGATAGAGGTGCGTAGCTGTAATGCCAGGGCTCATATTTAAACCCCCTGCGTTTGGGTTCCTTCGTGTAAACGAGGTAAAATCCGTAGTCACTGGCGTGCTCATCCATCCATAGTTTAAGATCTTCAAAAGGTCCTCCTTCTTCAAATTTAGAAGGAACTAATACATCGCCTTCTGTAGGCTTACTTCGGTCGATGATATCTATATCTGTACCCCAATGGTGCCTGCTGGTCCCTGGGATGGTGGAGTATTCAATAATTTTATCAATAGCTGCGAGCGGTTCCATTCCTTCGTCTTCGGAGTATTGTAAATACTTCCTTTCATAAATAGCGAGTTGTCTGTCGAAACTCCGAAAACTGGAGACAATTTCAATATCTATCCCATCCTGATACGCTGCTTTTTTCATTTCAAGAAAGGCGTCATAAGCTTCCTTTCTAAGGTTTATCCCTTCCCCGTACAATTCGAGATCTGCCTTGCCCATTAATTCTTCAAGGGAATAGTTTTCAGCCTGTGCAGTACTGTAATGAAGTCCAAAGAATAGCAGGCAGATACCTAAGCCTAGTCGGATATAAAATGCTCGTTTATTCATAAAATTGAAATCAAAAACTAACTTATTAAATCTGTTCCCTAAATTAACACAATTTCGACAGTTTTAAGAGGATATCTCCATTGAAAAACATTTAGGTCTGCTACCTGCTATTTAATTAGAGATGTACAAATAGCCCTGATGTTTCTGGCGAAGATCGTGCATGGTAAGGATGTAGAAGTAGATCCCTGATGACAAGCCGGATCCTCTTTCTATTGCGCCTTCACGGTTCGACTGTCCGTCAAAATTATTTTGATAATTTGCCTTAGAATAGACCAATACCCCGTACCTGTTGAATATCTCCAGCATGTTATTTGGTGATTCATCAATGCCATCGAGAATGAGCTCATCATTAGCACCGTCTCCGTTTGGGGTCATAAAATAATTGTCGAGGTCGATCGTAGAATAGGTCTCCAGACGATCATCATTTCCTCCGATGGTCAGGATCTCATAATCACTGGGGACAAAATCTTCGGAGGTTACTGAACCGTACGCCATTCCTCCTTCAACTTGAGAATTCCCAAGATTAACCCATTGATTTTCAGTTTTGCTCCATCCAACTACTTTAAGGTCGTTGAGGTATTCTCCAAGGGATCGAACATCACTGTGCAAGTCCCAGGTAAGGGTCACCTTTGAAGGTACATCTCCTTCCAGGCGCCAGAATTCGGTATCACTCACCGAGATGAATTCGGTTGCTTTATTTGTAGTATCATAATCCTTACTTAGTGTTACAGAATTATTTGGGTCTTCAAAAAAGTAAGCACATTTCACCATAGCGTTGATAGCAACAGATTCTATCATCAGCGGTCTTAGTCGGTCTTCATTACCCACTGGAAAAACAAAGGATTCTTTATTGGTCATAGCACCGTACCCATCAATTTTAGAAACACTGCTCTCTCCGATATAGAAGGCATCATCCAGAAAGTTTGAATAGATTGCGGAACCAGATTTTGCTGTGATAACATCTCCGGTGACCAGGTTCACATTGTTATGTACGTTCATGGCAGTTT
>JABDQM010000199.1 GCA_013042315.1 Flavobacteriaceae bacterium
GGAAATCCCGGACGGCACGAGATCGATGAAACACAGGAACTGTATTACCCGGCCATAATGAAGGCCATACTTAAGACTGGTTTTAAAGGTTTTGTGGCTCAGGAATTTATACCCAGTTGGGATGACAAAATAGCTGCGCTAAATCAAGGTATTCAGATTTGCGATGTTTAGCCCGAAGTGTTACTGAGTGCTTCCGCGATCATGGCATTCCATTCCGCCTGCTTTTCTAATGTCCTTGAATAATTCGTCTCTTCATCGTAGCGCGATTGAAACTCCCTGAGTTCTTTGAGAATCTCGCTGTAGATCTTTCTCATTTCGGCCTTTACTTTTGATGTAAAAGTGTACTGCTCAATCCTGGCTCGCATCTTTCTGGCGAAGAGCTCGGAAATATCAAAGTGGAGTTGTTCGTGACTTAGAATATTGTCAGTGGCTACCTCGGGTCGGTACCATGAGGCCTCAGGATAAAAATAGGCATTGATACTGCAATCAACTTCCATCTTACCGCCCTGCTCCATTGCAGAGAATTGATACGCAATACCACTTGCTGTTGTTGCAGCTATTACCGAGTTGGCCGGAGGAGGAGATTTAAAGTCGGCCCAACTAAGACGGTGAGAAGAATCCCATAGAATAGATCCATCTTCCTGGCCATGTGCTTGAATCAGGCCAAGGAAAACGATAATAATTCCTAAGGATCTTAATCGAGGTTCCAATGGAAGTTTATAATTTTTTCTATATCGGGGTGTATGCTGAATAAAACCGGACATGTTCTGGCTGATTTTTCCAGGATCGCACGGTGCTTCTCTGAAAAAGCTGCTGGCATGTATAAGTCAAGTTCTATTTTACTGATTCGCCTGGGGTCTGATGCCATGTGTTTCGTCACTTCGGCATAAGCTCCGTTTAGGTCTGTTTCCCAACCTTTGGCTTTAATTCCCATGACTGTGAGCATACAGCTGGCCAATGCCGTTGCCACGGTATCGGTAGGTGAAAATGCCTGCCCTAGTCCATTATTGTCAACAGGGGCGTCTGTAATAAATTGATTGCCTGAGGCAAGGTGCTCGCAATTTGTTCTCAGATCACCGGTATACTTAACTCTAGAGGTCATTTGCTGCGGAAGTTATCTGCATTACGCGCATGTTTTCATATTTCATGATATAAGTCGCCCTGTTAAAGTACCCGGAGGTAAATTCCTGTACATAGTCGAACTTATTTCCGCTGTATTCTGTCAGACCAATAATGCCGGCTGTACCAAATAAATTAGGTCTATACGCCAGTTTTAGCAACAGATCAAAGGTCAGGTCAAATCCGCGCACAGCGTACTTGTCAGGATCACCGCCAAAACGCCTTCTGTATCTTCTCACAAAGGCATCATTCCTTACTTCCCTGTCGATCGAGGGATAAGTAAAATTGAGTTTGGATAAGTGCGATACAGAGATCACATCATTTTCAAAGCCCCGATTCTTGTTGGTCGTAAACATCCTCACCTGCGTGGTATCGGAAATTGAAGAATTTAAAATCGAGCTTACGCTGGAAACTAGTTTGAAATTATCGGTCTCTAACAGTACCCAATTCTCATTTTCAATGCTGAGCAAGTTGGTCAAGGCTTCGATGTCTACTGAAATATTTTTTTCGTCTTCCAGCACTCTTAATGCTTTGGCAGAAGGAAATTTTTCCTGGATTCGCACACGGGTCGAATCGTTCTTGGAGTCGTTTATGACGATAATATTCTGATCAGTCCGTATAGATTCCATGTAATCCAACATCTTTTGGCGCAGGATACTGTCAGAAGGGACAGAGAAAAACACATTGGGCATCTCAAGATCGCTCTGCGCACTCAAGGGAGCAACAATGGGAACTCCAGAGGCAGCCGCATATACTGCAGTTTCTTTGAGGGCTTCAGCCTGCAAAGGGCCTATTATCGCATTTACTTCGGACAAGTCTTCCATTGCAAGTATGGTACGGACTTTTTCACGGCTCAATTCTGTGTCGATAGTTTTGACTTTGACCGAAATCCCTAAGTCGGCCAACGAATCCATCGCAACCAAAGCCCCACTGTATAATCCCAGACTGTATTTTAGGGCATTACTGCGCTCTATGGTTCTTTCTACGGCGGCAATACTATCCAGTTTCAACC
>JABDQM010000039.1 GCA_013042315.1 Flavobacteriaceae bacterium
ACATTGCCTTGGTGATGTTATAATCAAAAGTTTCATCAGCACGAAGAAGGCTGTTTAACCATGCCTCGCCAATATAATGTGTATTGGGGGCTTTATTTCCGGGCTCCATATAAGAAGTTACACTGTATTCCATATTTTGAGAAAAAAGGAAAATGGGAAATATCACCAACAGGGCAAAACAAGTATTTTTCATAATGTTAGATTTTATACGCAATATAATAAACACTTACCCTAGTTTGGCTGTATCAGCTTCTAATTAATGACCAGGCACTTTTATACTTATTAATTAAACCGTGACGGAAAGATTTTTCATCAGGGATTTTCAATTAAGCCAGGTATGCATATTGAATAAAAAGCAGGTGATCAATTAGGGTATCCTATTTCTATAAATGTTTTTCTGAGCATTAATTTCAACATCCTTTTTCCCTGAGTGGTCTTAAAGTACTTTTCTCTGCGTTGTGCATCCTTTTTACTTAAAAAAAATTCACAAAATATCAGTCGAAGTGGTCTTCTTTTTGAAGTGCTTATTGTCTTTCCGGCGTTGTGATTTATTAGTCGATTTTCCAGGTTTGTAGTATAACCATGGTATAGTAACAGGTCTTTTTCACTTTGCAACACATACACGCAATAGGGAAGTATCATGTTTAAATGTATTCTCGTAGAGTGAAATACAAGTACATAAATAAAAAAAGCCCACGAAGAATACGTGGGCTTATTAGATATTGGCCATAAAGTAGAGCAAGCTCACTTTACAGCCAAGTAGTGAGCTTTGCTCTACTACTTGGCTCCCCCTCTTGGACTCGAACCAAGGACCCTCTGATTAACAGTCAGATGCTCTAACCAACTGAGCTAAGGAGGAATAAAATCTCTTTTTAGAGGGGCCAAAGATAGCAGTTTCTTTCAAATCCCCCAATAGTAGACCCTAATATTTTTATTTGAATATTGCCTTGTAGATGTCATTCCCATTGGCAAACAACAAGAGGGCAATAAGAAGGAAAAATCCGGTCATCTGGGCATACTCCATAAATTTATCACTTGGCTTTCTGCCTGAGACCATTTCATAGAGCAAAAACATCACATGCCCCCCGTCCAATGCTGGAATCGGAAGGATATTCATAAATGCAAGTATGATTGAGATCAATGCAGTTGTGTTCCAGAACGCCGGCCAGTTCCAGGTATCCGGGAACATGCTCCCGATAGCTGCAAATCCACCCACTCCTTTGTAGGCCCCGGTTTCCGGATTAAAGATCTTTTTAAGCTGTTTTACGTAACCCGTCAGGGTAGTAACTCCTTTATCAATGCCGGCCGGAATCGATTCGGCAAAAGAATATTTCTTTGTTTCCAATCTTAAATATCCTCGTTTTTCCATTTCGTCATAAGTCAGGCCACCCAGATTAACCCCAATGGTAGAAGAGTCACTGATAACAACAGGTATTTGTTCCGCGCGTCCATCCCGTTCAACCGTAAGCACTGTTTCCTGCCCGGTATATTTCTCCAAAACAGCTTTGGCCTCATCGAAATAGGTTACCTGATCATTCCCCACTGCAACGATTAGGTCATTTACCTCAAGACCTGAGTTCTTGTTAGCTGAAACTTCAGGAATTGCCCCCACAATAAAGGGGACCCTGGGACTTAAAAAACGTACCTTATCTTCATCCTCGAGCAAGGTGGCAATAAAATCGACAGGGATTTCCATATCAATGATCTGCCCATCCCTCTCGATGGTTATTGAATTTCCGTTGACAATCTCTAAAAAAAGACTATTGAAATTTTCAACTTTATTTCCATCAACCTCTAAAATTTTATCCCCTGTTTGTATGCCAAGCTTATCCCCGATGTTTTCTTCGGTTACCCATACGCCATCCCTTAGGCTTTCCGTTGGTATAAACTGGTCCCCGTAGGCATATGCCATCCCAATGTAGATAACGACAGCAAGAATAAAATTCACTGTTACCCCACCCAACATTATGATGAGTCGCTGCCAGGAAGGCTTACTCCTGAATTCCCAGGGTTTGGGGGGCTCCTGCATCTGCTCCTTGTCCATGCTCTCATCGATCATCCCGGCGATTTTTACATATCCGCCCAGCGGTAACCATCCGATCCCGTATACGGTTTCCCCAATTTTCTTCTTAAATAGCGAATATTTGATATCAAAAAAGAGGTAGAATTTCTCAACCCTGGTCTTAAAGAGCTTCGCAGGAATGAAGTGTCCCAACTCATGCAGAACAATCAGCAGGGAAAGGCTCATAAAGAATTGAATAGTCTGTATAACGATCGGGTTCATTGAAGAAATCTTAATTTGGTGCACAAAAGTACGCTTTTAGGGGGTCTAAAAAAAAGAAACTCCAACAGCCCGGAAATTTTTAAGAAAGTTTTAGCAGCGC
>JABDQM010000213.1 GCA_013042315.1 Flavobacteriaceae bacterium
AGAAAGAGATCGTTACTGAAACTACTAAAGAGAACAACGTTGCTCGTCTTTACCGTTTTAAGAATAGCAGAATCAAAAAGGAATTGTCTTTTAAGACCAGAAAGAGTACTTCTAAATTGGCTTAATCCTTTCAACGCGGCTTTCCACCTCAGGTACCACATCAAGGCTTCATTTTATAGACATAGTTCCCATGCTGGCTATAGCGATAGACCTTCCCCTCTGCATTGCGTTCAAAGACCACGGCCTCTCCCAGTTCGTCATCGTCGCGAATACGCCTGAACGTATCGCCCTCTATATGTTTGTACAAGCTGATGTTGTCAGCAGGTGTTCTAGTAGGGAGGTTAATCATCATCAGTTTCCCTTCCCAGCTCCCGATATATTCCTCACTGCCCCAGGGGCGGGCATCGTAATAGCCGGTATAATCCTCAAATTTGATGTCTGTATCGGCTTTTTTTCCTGATTTTACCTTGTTGAGGATGCCGTAGATCCCGTTGCTGTATCGGTTTGGACTGGTGCCTCCTGCGTTGATCATCACCGCGTAGGCCCGTTTATTCTTTAAATCGAGTTGCAAGGTAGAGCGATAGCCGGGGCAGGAACCACCGTGCCCTACCCAGGTACTGCCACCAGCACCTTTGTACACCACAAAGCCCAGGCCCCAGCTGTTTCTCCAATTGGGATCCATAAAATGTACCTGCTGCATGAGCTTAAGGGTGGCCGGCTTTAAAATCTCTGTTGTGGTCGTATCTCTCAGGCGAAACTGCCAGGAAGCAAACTTCCCAAGGTCGAGTACATTGGACGAAAAACCGGCTGCAGCCTTAATCCCTTTTGCCTGGAAAAAGTTTACCTGTGGTCTTTCCCCTTGGCGGTTGATGGCACTATATCCATAGGCCAGGGAGCTGCCATAGAGGTTTTCGGGGAGGGAGGTACGGGTGTCTCCCATTTGCAGGGGGGTTAGGATATGTTCCTGCACATAGTCGTCATAGCTTTGCCCGGAGACTTCGGCCACGATCTCTCCGAGGAGCGTAAGTGCCAGGTTACTGTACTGGTAATACGTAGAAGCAGGGTAAAGGGTTTGTTGTTCTTTAAGGCCGTTGTTGACCTCCTCCCGGGTGGGGAAGGGGAAATCGGGTCCTGTCCAGTACGGTGCATTGGCCTCTCTTGGCAGGCCGGATGAATGGGTCAGCAGGCTGCGAACGGTAATGGGGCCGCTATCGGGGAACTGCTGTTTCAGGTCGTAATTGGGAAGCAGGCTTTCTACATTGTCGTCCAGACGCAATTTTCCTTCTTCATAGAGGGTCATGATGGAGACTGCGGTAAAAAGTTTTGAAATGGAGCAGATACTACAGAGGGTTTCAGCGGTCATCTTTACATCCTCAGCTTTGTTTGCCTGCCCGAAGGCGCCTGACCAAAGTACTTTCTGGTCTTCGATTACAGCCGCCGAGATGCCGGGGAGCTTATCGTAGTCTTGTTGGGCATCGAGCCAAACCTCAATCAGCTTAAAGGCCTCCGAATAGTCTTTTGAGGTGTCCTGTGCAAGGGAGGAAACCGGAAGTAGTAGAGTAATTAGTAAAAAAGAAAAAAGAAAAATAGATACTGTGGTTTTCATAATTTATTGATTAGGTGGTAAATACTTCTTTATAGGAGAATAAAAGATAGTTCATTTTTAGCGATTATAATCGGACGCTGTATGAGATCATAGTAATTTTTTGGTCTGAATTGTAGCTAAAAACGAGAGGAAAATCCCCATCCCAGATGGTAATCATTTGGTCGGAATAATTGCATTTGCTATAATGGGATGCTACCTTGTCAATGGAGTCCCCCACGCGAATCCCGTCAACGGCAAGCGAATTATTGTGGAGCACCATACCCGTTATGGTCCCATCCCTAAACTCCACAAAGCCATTGTCAAAAATGTAATAATAAATGTCGTAACCGAATTCTTCGTATATCGCCGATGTTGTATCTTCAAATTGAGTATAAGGAGTGTGTATTGCCTTAAGAAAAGAATCATGATTGTATTGCCTGTGAATCTCCCATCCATCCAGAAAGATTTCAAGTTCCTTGTATTTATAAAATTGGTTTTCTTTCTGGCCCCGGAGCAGGGGAGTACACATGAGTAAACAAAAGAAAA
>JABDQM010000223.1 GCA_013042315.1 Flavobacteriaceae bacterium
CTCAGCAGTATAAAACCTAAAATCCTCGTTCTCAATGGTGATATTTATGGCAACTCCGGAAATAATCCAACAAAATTTCCCTGCAGCCATATAAAGGTGATTAAAAAGTTGCTGTCTATGTATTCAGGAGGGACAAAGATCTTCTATCTCAAAGGGGACAAGGATAAACTCTTCAGGAGGTCAAATAGCCGGACCTTTGGTGACTTCACTATTGACAAAGAATTGGTTTTAGATCTCGACGGGAAGAAAACCTGGATTCTGCATGGTGACGTATTCAATACAAACTTAAATCTGGCAAAATGGATTAACCCTTTCAGGGATAAAAAATCTGATTTGCTGAATCCGAAGGTATTTGCAGAAAAACAAAGGGCGAAGGGCAACAGCAGGATGGTTGTATCACAAATTCATAAGCTTTCCTCAGATTATGAGGATGCCAGTGAATTGATGGATCAGATGGAGCTAAAAGCGGTGAATAAAGCAATTAAAAAGGGAGTTGATACAGTCATCTGCGGCCATAATCACCAGCCTGTTAAATCAATTCACGAAAACAGGAAAGGGCAATATAAATATCTCAATTCCGGGGATTGGGTAAAGCACCTCACTGCCCTGGAGTACTCTTTTAAAAGGTGGAAGTTGTACAGCTTTAAACTCGATAAGCTCACTGCATTCTATGGGGATGAAGACCTCAAGGCTCTTAACAAATCTCAAATTACACAGAATTACTGGGACCAGATTGGGAATACGGAAAACCCAAGAACAGCTTCCTGATTATTTGGGTATCAGTGCCCTGTTCAAAAAAGTTACCGGATGGAACGATCTCCGTTTTGTGCCATCCCAAATCTGATGCCTGCAGCTGGTTCCGTTGGCAGCAATTAGGGTATCAGCATCGGTCTTCTTCACCGCAGGAAAAAGCTTTAAACTACCTATTTGCATACTGATATCATAGTGCTCTTTTTCATACCCAAATGACCCTGCCATTCCACAACAGCCACTGTTGATGATGGTTACTTTGTAATTTTCGGGAAGATTCAGCATATCAAAGGTCACTTTTTGATTAGAGAGCGACTTCTGATGACAATGCCCGTGAATTTTGATTGTCTGAGAATCGGAAGTAAAATCTTCCGGGGTAATTTTCCCCTTTTCTATTTCCCGGGATATAAACTCCTCGATCAACATACTGTTATCGGATAAGGCTTTTACAGCAATTTCATCAAGATGGAATCGATGATATTCATCTCGAAAACTCAGAATAGCTGAAGGCTCAAGGCCCACAATGGGAATATTTTTCCCGGTGTATTCAGATAAGGCTTCCAGATTCTTTTTTGCCAGGTCCCTGGCCTGTCTCAAAAATCCTTTTGAAATATAAGTCCGACCGCTTTCTCCAAAATATAAAATCACTTCATAGCCAAGAGCGTGTAAAAGGTCGATGGCATCTTTCCCAACTTCAACATCCAGGTACCTTGTGAATTCATCAATATACAATACCAGTTTTCCCTGAGGCGCCCTGTTTGATGGGGCCTTCCCCTGAAGATATGAGGTGAAATTGAATTTTTTTGCTGTAGGAATACTTCGCTTTTCTGCAACTCCCGTTACTTTTTTTATTAGTCGGCCAAAGAGATCACTATTTAAAACTGATGAACTGAGGAGTGGTAATTTTGCAGCCAACTTATTAGCCCTTGTGTTATGTGCAAATAGTTTATTCCGCAGGGAATAGCCGTGTGTTTCCTGATACTGGTAGAGGAATTCAGATTTTAATGTGGCTACATCCACATTGCTGGGGCATTCACTTCCGCATGCTTTACAACTCAGACACAGGTCGAACACCTCCTTTAATTCTTCAGCATCAAATTTGTTCTTCTTTTCGTTGTGGGTTAGAAACTCCCTGAGTGCATTAGCCCTGCCCCTTGTGGTGTCTTTCTCCTTCCTGGTAGCATGGTAACTCGGACACATTCCTCCATTGGCCATGGCCGTTTTACGACAGTCTCCACTGCCATTGCACTTCTCGGCAGCCTTCAGAATCCCTTCGCTGTCACTGAAGTCGAATAAAGTTTTTATTTCCGGCTCTTCCCTGTCTACCTCATAACGCAACGACTCATCCATTGGATAGGGATCTACGATCTTCCCGGGATTAAAAATATTGCCGGGGTCAAAAACGCTCTTTACTTTTCGCAGTACTTCATAATTCTGCTCACCGATCATCAAAGGAATAAATTCTGCTCTTACAATCCCATCCCCGTGCTCCCCGCTAAATGAACCTTTGTATTTTTTTGTCAGATGCGCTACTTCTGTAGTTATTTTTCGAAATAGCTGAACATCCTCCTTTTTTTTCAGGTTTAGAATGGGCCTGAGGTGCAACTCCCCTGCCCCTGCATGGGCGTAATACACCGCCTCCTGCTCATAATGGCGCATGATCTCACTAAATTCCCCGATAAAATCTTTTAAATCTTCGAGGGCGACAGCTGTGTCTTCGATGCAGGCAACAGCCTTTCTGTCACC
>JABDQM010000225.1 GCA_013042315.1 Flavobacteriaceae bacterium
AGCAATCCGAGGAGTAAAACGTAATTAATTGGTTTTGTTTTGCCAAAAATGCCTGAAATCATCCCCGGATTTTATATTTTTGTCCTTGTAAATATAACCAAGATGAGCTCATTTTTTTACGGCATAGAAGATTTATTCGTGAACTATTTATTTTGGCCCTATGATGCCTTGCGCTATATGGAAAACTGGTGGACCTCAAATACCATCAATTGGCTATTTATGATCATAGGAGCAGTAGCGATGGTTTACTGGCTTATGCAGTTGAAGAAATTCAATGACAATCAGGAAGAGGATAAATCAATTACATCCCATTCTTATCTATAGATCAAAGCCCAGGTCTTTACGGTAGTACATTCCTTCAAAATCAATTTTCTGAACATTTTTATAAGATGTTTCCAGGGCTGACCTGAAGTCTTCCCCAAAAGAGGTTAATGCCAATACACGCCCTCCATTCGTAATGACCTTCCCATTTGACAAGCTTGTACCAGCGTGAAAAATAATCGAATCTTCAATAGTTTGAAGGCCCTGAATCTCCTTCCCTTTGGTATAGGCACCAGGATAACCTCCTGAAACCGTCATTACAGTTACCGCCGTGCGCTCTTCAATTTGGAGATCGATGGCATCTAAATTCCCACTTCCAACAGCCTCAAAGACCTCAAGCAGATCGTTTTTGATTCTCGGAAGGATTACTTCGGTTTCCGGATCACCGAGACGTACGTTATATTCTATGACGAAGGGATCTTCTCCCACTTTAATAAGACCGATAAAAATAAAGCCCTTATATCTGATTTTGTCTTTTTGCAGACCTTCGATCGTCGGCACAATGATCCGTTTCTTCACCTTTTCCATAAAAGAATCTTCAGCGAAAGGCACAGGGGAAATTGCTCCCATTCCCCCGGTATTGAGTCCGGTATCGCCCTCTCCTATCCTTTTGTAATCCTTTGCGGTTGGTAGAATCTTGTAGTTCTCACCATCGGTAAGAACAAAGCAACTTAACTCGAGTCCGGAAAGAAATTCTTCGATCACTACAGTGGTGCTTGCTTCCCCGAATTTAGAATCCAATAGCATGCGCGATAGTTCTGCCCTGGCCTCATCCAGATCGTTCAGAATAACAACGCCCTTCCCGGCTGCAAGACCATCGGCTTTCAATACATAAGGAGGCTTTAAAGTCCCGAGGAAATTGAATCCCTCCTGAAGCATTTCTGCGGTAAAGCTTTGGTAAGAAGCCGTTGGGATATTATGCCGCATCATAAACTGTTTGGCAAATTCCTTGCTGCCTTCAAGGGTTGCAGCCTCTTTCTCAGGCCCGATAACCGGGATGTGTTTCAGATCATCATCAGAGAGGAAATAGTCGTGTATCCCAATGACCAGAGGATCTTCCGGGCCCACTACTACCATATCAATCTTATGGGCAGTAATAGCGGCTTTAACTGCCTGAAAATCATTTATGTTTAAAGGAAGGTTGGTAGCTATTTGGGCTGTTCCGGCGTTTCCAGGAGCAACAAATAGCTGAGAGAGTTTAGAGCTTTGTTTTAATTTCCAGGCCAGGGTGTGTTCTCTACCTCCCGCGCCTAGTATAAGAATATTCATTTCTTCAGATGTTTGGTCAAAAATAGGCTTTGGAAAAGAAACAACTAAGATATCCCTGAAAAATCGCGATGTTCTTTATCCTTTAATTCTTCCGGGGAAAGGGAGAGGAAATAATCATATACTTTTCTCAATCCCTCTTTCCTGTCCACTTTAGGTTCCCAGCCCAGGATTTCTTTGGCTCTGGTGATATCTGGTTGTCTTTGAAGGGGATCGTCTTTAGGCAAAGGTTTGTGAACTATTTTTTGATTTTTGCCAGTGAGGTTTAGTATTTCCTGAGCGAATTCATTGATGGTCGTTTCGTGAGGATTCCCAATATTGATGGGGTCTGTATAATCACTCATCAGCAAACGGTATATCCCTTCAATTTGGTCATCTATATAGCAGAAAGAACGGGTTTGACTTCCATCGCCAAACACGGTTAGGTCCTCTCCTCTTAAAGCTTGCCCCATAAAGGCCGGAACTACCCTGCCGTCATTGAGTCGCATTCTGGATCCATAAGTATTAAAGATTCGGACTATTCTCGTATCTACCCCGTGAAATCTATGGTAGGCCATGGTAATAGATTCCATAAAACGTTTGGCTTCGTCATAGACTCCCCTTGGTCCCACCGGGGAAACATTTCCATAATAATCTTCGTTTTGGGGGTGCACTAAGGGATCCCCGTACACTTCCGAGGTAGAGGCCACTAGTATTGTAGCGTTCTTTTCTTTAGCTAAGCCAAGACAATTCAGAGTTCCAAGGGATCCAACTTTTAGTGTCTGGATAGGAATCTTTAAATAATCGATCGGACTAGCAGGAGACGCAAAATGTAAGATATAATCCAATTTCCCGGGGATATGAACAAACTTGGTAACAT
>JABDQM010000230.1 GCA_013042315.1 Flavobacteriaceae bacterium
GGTAATGCAGGTACCTACAGTAAACATTCCGATCTGGTGACCGACATCATCAAGGAGAAAGTCCCCGTCTTTGAAAAATCGAGTATTGACGAGTTCTATGCAGACCTTTCGGGGATGGACCGATTCTTTGGCTGCTACCAATACGCCTCCGAATTGCGGAGGAGCATTATGAATGAAACAGGCCTTCCTATTTCCTTTGGCCTGTCCGTAAACAAGGTGGTCTCTAAAGTGGCTACCAACGAGGCTAAACCCAACAACCAGCTGAAGATCGACTTTGGATACGAAAAGCGATTTCTGGCCCCGCTCTCCATCAAAAAGATCCCTATGGTGGGTGACAAGACCTACCAGACCCTTCGCAACCTGGGTCTGCGACAGGTAAGGACCATACAGGAAATGCCCGTAGACATCATGCAGCGGGTGCTGGGCGCCAACGGCAAGGTGATTTGGAAACGTGCTAATGGAGTGGATAATACCCCTGTCATTCCTTTTTCAGATCGCAAATCGATCTCCACAGAACGCACTTTTGACAGGGATACCATTGATGTGACAAAACTCAGAGGTATTCTGATCGCCATGACGGAGAACCTGGCCTACCAGTTAAGACGAGGGGAAAAATTAACCGCCTGCATTGCAGTTAAGGTGCGTTACTCAGATTTCAATACCTATTCCAAACAAATGCGTATTCCCTATACCAGTGCAGACCACATCCTCATCCCCAGGATCCTGGAACTGTTCAACGTTCTGTATAACAAGCGGATGCTGGTCCGACTCATAGGCATCAGATTTAGTCATCTGGTTCCAGGGAATTACCAGATCAATTTGTTCGAAGATACCGAAGAAGCCCTCAATCTTTACGCGGCTATGGACGACCTCCGGAAACGTTTTGGGGACAAGAGCGTTATACGTGCCTCGGGCATGGGAGCCAAGACCATCGGGAGGATGACAAACCCATTCAACGGCCAACCTCCCATTGTGTTAGCGCATCGAAAACAGTAAGTTGTTTCTATTGCTACTCCTTTCTCTGCTCGACTTATGATTAGGGGGTTAATCTTTATCGTCAGCGAAAGAGTTGAGCTCCGTGAAAAATCGCTGAAGCCTTGGAAGCGATTTAGGAGTTTGGCTCTGGTTTTAATGCAAGCATTAAAATCGCCTACGATAAAAAGTGTCTTTTTCTTTGCTTCGTTTCTTTTGGACAAGCAAAAGAAATGAAGAGAGAAAAGAGAAAGAAATAATAAAGAGATGTATTTAAATTGTCATTCGTACTACAGTCTCCGCTACGGAACCTTCTCCGAAGTGGCTCTCCTGGAGCTCGCCAGGGAGCACGAACTCACGCGCCTTGCCCTTACCGACATCAACAATACCTCGGCTTGCCTCAACTTTGTGAGAAGAGCTCCGGATTTTGGGATACAACCTATTCTGGGGATCGATTTCCGGAACGGAGTTGAAGCCTGTTTTGTAGGCATTGCAAGAAACAACAAAGGGTATCGGGAACTCAACGATTTCCTCTCGGAACACCTCCACCGGGAAAAAGAATTTCCAAAACGAGCCCCGGCCTTTCGGGATGCATTTGTCATTTATCCCTTTGAAAAAGTATTGCTCAATGACCAGAACCACTTCCACGAGCACGAGTACATCGGTATCTCTGTGGCAGACCTGAGGAGGCTGCCCTTTTCCCGACTTATGGAACACAAGGACAAACTGGTACTACTGCAACCGGTGACCTTCCGCAATAAGCGCGATTTTAATGCCCACCGCCTGCTGAGAGCCATAGATAATAATGTACTGCTGAGTAAACTCCCTAAGGAAGAGGAAGCTTCCCCCGAAGAGAAAATGTTCCCCGTCAGGAATCTGGCCGATGTCTTTTCCGAATATTCTTTTATCCTGAAGAATACGGAAGAACTTATGCACAGTTGTAGCATCTCTTTCGATTTTTCAGCATCACGCGAATCCCAGAATCTCAGCACCTACCTCGAAAGCAGGGAGGCAGACGAAAAACTCCTGGAAGAATTGTGTTACCAGGGCCTGCCGTACCGTTATCCGGTGGTAGGTAATAAGATTCGGGATCGACTAGCCAAAGAATTGGAACTCATTAAAGAAAAGGGCTTTGTTTCCTACTTCCTGATTAACTGGGACATCGTTACCGAAGCGCGGAAACGCGATTTTTATTACGTGGGGCGGGGGAGCGGAGCCAACAGTATTGTGGCCTACCTGCTCCGGATCACCGATGTAGATCCTATAGAACTCGATCTCTATTTTGAACGCTTTATCAATCTATACCGTACTAATCCGCCCGATTTCGATATCGACTTTTCCTGGAAGGATAGGGAAGAAATCACGCAGTACATTTTTGATCGCTTTCAGCACGTGGCCCTGCTAGGGACTTACGTCACCTTTAAATCGAGGGGCGTGATCCGGGAACTGGGGAAGGTGTTTGGCCTGCCCAAGGCGGAGATCGACTTTCTCTGTGAGGGGCATTATACCCCTTCCCAACTGGATGAGGTCTCCCTGCTGGTCCTCAAATACGGCAACCTGATCAAAGACATGCCCAATTACCTGAGTATTCACGCCGGAGGTATCCTGATCAGCGATAAACCCCTGCATAGTTTTTCCGCTACCCACCTGCCGCCCAAAGGCTTCCCAACTGTGCAGTTCGACATGGTGATTGCCGAAGACGTAGGCCTCTATAAGTTCGACATCCTCGGGCAAAGGGGCCTGGCAAAGATCAAGGAAGCCATACAGATCCTGGCCCTTAACCAGCCTGAAGAATACGCCAGTATCGACATCCACGATATCAGGAAATTCAAGCAAGACCCCAACATCAACAGTATCATACGATCTGCCCAATGCATGGGCTGCTTTTACGTAGAATCCCCCGCCATGCGGATGCTGCTGAGGAAATTGCAGGTAGATACCTACCTGGGATTGGTGGCTGCCAGCTCTATCATCAGGCCGGGAGTGGCACAGAGCGGAATGATGCGGGAGTACATACTTCGGCATCGCAATCCGGGGAGGGCAGAGGAGAAGGGACATCCCGTAATGCTCGATATCATGCCGGAAACCTACGGGGTGATGGTCTACCAGGAAGATGTGATCAAGGTGGCCCATTATTTTGCCGGTCTCAGCCTGGGGGAAGCCGACGTACTCCGAAGGGGGATGAGCGGCAAGTACCGTTCCCGTGCGGAATTCCAGAAGATCAAAGACAGATTTGTTGAAAATTGCCGGAACAAGGGGTACGAGGAATCGCTTATCCACGAGATCTGGCATCAGGTGGCCAGTTTTGCCGGTTATGCTTTTGCCAAAGGACATTCTGCCTCTTACGCTGTGGAGAGTTATCAAAGTCTCTTTTTAAGGGCCTATTACCCCCTTGAATACCTGGTGGCAGTACTCAACAACGGCGGTGGGTTCTACCGCTCAGAATTCTACGTACACGAGGCGCGTATGCTGGGAGCCGTGATCCACGCCCCATGTGTCAATAAAAGTCTGGCTGTGAACTGCATCTACAGCAAGGAGATCTACCTGGGCTTTATGTACCTCAAAGAACTGGAGTCCCGGGTAATGGACCGCATCCTGAAAGAGCGGCAGGCCCATGGCAGCTTTACTTCCCTGGAGGACTTTTTAGACCGGGTAGTGATCTCCATTGAACAGATCAGTATTCTGATCCGGATAAACGCTTTCCGATTTACGGAGGTAAACAAGCACGAGCTCTTGTGGCAGGCCCACCTTTTCCTCTCTAAGGGGAATACTCTGGACCACCCCAAACTCTTTCCCCCGACCCATCAGGATTTTGAGATTCCCAGGCTACATACTACTGATCTGGAAATGGCCTTTACCCAACTCGAATTACT
>JABDQM010000232.1 GCA_013042315.1 Flavobacteriaceae bacterium
CTGTATGGCCGGTAAGGAAGGTTTTTGGGTTTCCTCGCCGCGATAAAGAGCGAGGATGTCAAGTCCTATTCGTTCTGCCACAGGTTCATCCATATTTGCAAATACAATAATGCTCAGATCAGGTTCCAAAATCTGTAAATACACCGAATTGAAACCATCGAATCCACCGGCGGCACTGGCAGCCTTTCCTTTAGGAAGGTCCTTTAAATATTGGAAATAGGGATCGGCTTCTTTGCTGGATTCAGACACCAGGGTAGTGTCGAAATAATAAGAATGGTAAAATTTCTGTATGTCCTCTGTAGTGGATAGAAAGCCACCATCGGGGTTCGGAATATCTTGTATGGCCGAATTTAGCTCGAGAGCACCCAGTGGAGTGTATAAATAGCCTTTGGCAATCCTGCTTTCCAGGCCTTTGAAATTGTTGAGGTAGGTGTTTTTCAGGTCTAGTTTTGCAACAATCCGGTCGTTGACATTTTCAAAGTACGATTTGTCCGTTACCACTTCTATGACTTTACCTATAATGACATATCCCAGATTGGAATAGGCATCTTCATCTCCGGGTGAAAAATGCAATTCGTAATCTTTTGCCCTTTCAACTATAGCATTTAAGGTACGTTCCTCAAGGGGCAGATCAAAATAGCCTTCATTGTGATAATCTCCGAACCCGGATTGATGCTCCAATAAATGATTAATGGTAATTGCTTTAGCCCGCTCGTCTTTAAAGCCCGGAACATAGTCGAGAAGCCTGTCGGTCAACTTTAGTTTTCCTTCTTCCTCCAGCTGTTTCACGACAATACGCGTAAAGGTCTTATTCATACTGCCAATATCAAAAAGGGTATTTAGTTCATTGGTTTTTCCCGTATCCCGGTCTGCCAAACCGTACGCCTTGTGAAATATATTCTGACCACTATCCGCAATTAAGACGACGCCCGAAAAAATATCCAACGATATATAGTCTTCAATTAGCGGCTCTATCTTGGAGATAAATTCTGATTTCTGCTCCTTGCTATTAAAGGCAGATTGCTCAGATACCGGGTTTTGCCCACATCCTATTAAAAGTGATAAAACAAACGATACGATTCCAATCCCTTTATTCATTTCTTCTGTTTGAGGTAATTCTAACTTTATTTAAGTCGCCTTAACGTCAATCAAACCTACTACTAAAAAAATAGTTATACAACTATATTTGTAGTTATTTAACATTTTCGGCGAGCTATATGCTTACTATTTTTTACATTTGATTTATACATGGAATTGTGAGAAGTACAACCAATCTCTTAGGATTTGGGTTGATTACTTCAAAAAATCTGACGTTTGCAGCATTTTATTTTTATTGTCCTGGGCCTGACACTACTCATTATTGGTGGAAATTGGCTGCTGAAGGCCTCTGTGGCCTTATCCTTAAGATTAAATATCCCAAGGATCATCATAGGGATGACTATAGTTTCCTTTGCAACCTCAACGCCAGAACTCATTGTAAGTGTCAACGCGGCCCTGGAAGGTTTTCCCGACCTGGCTTTAGGGAACGTTGTTGGTTCTAATATTGCCAACTTGGGTCTGGTGCTCGGAATCATCCTTATTATAGGACCGATAGATGTGCGCAAAAGCTTTTATACAACGGACTGGCCAGTGATGATGGCGGCCTCACTGCTATTTTTCTTTTTAGTTTACTTCGATGGAATGATCAGTGCATTGGAAGGAGGAATCATGTTGGGCTGTCTTTTTCTCTTTCTCGTTTTTCTTCTGAAATTCCAGAAACCCGCAGTTGTGGAGAATTTGGATAAAAGTATCATCCCTTTACCGCTATACAAAGCTGTATTGTTTCTTGGGATAGGCGGACTTGGTTTATGGGCGGGCTCAGAATTTCTGATCACCGGGGCTGTTGGTCTGGCCACCTTTTATGAGGTAAGCGAACGAATTATAGGGATTACCGTAGTATCCGTAGGGACAAGTATTCCTGAATTGGCCGCTTCGGTGATCGCAATTCTAAAAAAAGAAAAGGCGATAAGTGTGGGTAACCTTATCGGATCTAACATTTTTAATCTGCTCGCTGTACTAGGCATTACATCAATGGTAAGTCCTATTCATGTGATAGATCAGGGATTATTGACCAATGACATTTTTTGGATGCTGGGCTTTGCCTTTTTAATCCTTCCCCTTGTATTCTTTCCCAAAGGTCTGAGATTGGGCTGGCATGATGGAATAATACTTTTGCTAGGCTATGGTGCTTTTATATATTTTACTCTGGGGTAACAAATAATTATTGCACAAAAAAACCGTTTTCAGAGATCCCTGAAAACGGTTTGATTATTCTGAAATAAGTTTCCTTAAGCGGGAACCTTTATATCTGCCGATTTTACGGTTTTAATAATTCTTCCTGCAATCTTGTATGGATCGCCGTTAGAAGCCGGACGTCTGTCTTCCAACCATCCTTTCCATCCTTTTTCAACTGTGATTATCGGGATCCTGATTGAGGCCCCTCTGTCTGAAACACCATAACTGAAATCCTCAATAGATGCAGTTTCGTGAAGTCCGGTAAGTCGCTCGTCATTATAGGCTCCATAGACCCCAATATGATCTTCCGCAACAGGCCTGAATGCTTCGCAAATGGCTTCGTATACTTCCTTGGAACCACAAGTTCTGAGGGTTGAGTTAGAGAAATTCGCATGCATTCCGGATCCATTCCAGTCACCTTTCACGGGTTTTGGATGTAGTTCAATATAGTAACCGTATTTTTCTGAGAGTCGGTTTAACAAATAACGAGCTACCCAAATCTCATCACCTGCTTTTTTAGCACCTTTCGCAAAACATTGGAATTCCCATTGTCCAGGAGCCACTTCCTGATTGATCCCCTCGATGTTGATCCCTGTAGCGATACAGATATCCATATGTTCTTCCACAAAATCTCTTCCCCAGGTAAACCTTCCACCAACGGAACAGTAATATTTTCCCTGTGGGCCAGGGAAACCACCCCTTGGGAAGCCAAGTGGCAAGTCGGTTTCTGTATCCATTAAAAAGTATTCCTGTTCAAAACCGAACCAGAAATCATTATCATCATCGTCAATTTTGGCGCGGTGATTCGATTCGTGCGGAGTGCCGTCGGCATTTAAAACTTCACACATAACCAAAAATCCATTTGCTCTTTCCGGATCGGGATAGATAGCAACGGGTTTCAATAAACAATCTGAAGATCCACCTTCTGCCTGCTCCGTGGAGCTTCCATCAAACGACCAGAGAGGACAATCTTCCAGTTTACCTCCAAAATCATCCTCGATCTTGGTTTTACTCCTTAGTTCCTGAGTTGGTTTATGTCCGTCCAACCAGATGTATTCCAATTTTGTCTTGCTCATAATCTTATAATGTTAAATTTTTCGACCCCCAAAAATAAATTATTTTCCATAGATCCATAAAAAAATAGGGGGTATTTATGAATAATATCGACATAATTATCAACACCCCTAATTTGGAGGGGGTTCATTGTAAATAATTATTAATTATAGGGGTATATGTGCGAAATGTTTAATTTAGCTCCCGGAATAAAAACCTTTCCAGATATGTCTACTCAAAGATTAAATGCCATCAGCCAAAGTTCTCAACGAAAAGCTCCTATGATAGTTGAAG
This sequence comes from Flavobacteriaceae bacterium, assembly GCA_013042315.1. Lineage (GTDB taxonomy): Bacteria > Bacteroidota > Bacteroidia > Flavobacteriales > Flavobacteriaceae > Muriicola. The sequence goes on from JABDQM010000232.1 coordinate 3,622, forward strand.
AAACCAGAAGATCAGAACTCTTCGGATCACAGGTCTTTAACGAAGACCGAATGACACAATACTTAACCAGGGACGCCCTGGAAAGTGTGAAGAATGCTATTTTCACAGGTTCCAAAATCAACAGGAAAATGGCCGATCAGATCGCCGAATCGATGAAATCATGGGCACTGTCTATGGGTGCAACCCACTACACCCACTGGTTTCAGCCCTTAACAGGAGCCACTGCCGAAAAACACGACGCCTTCTTCGACCTTCTGCCCAATGGTAGGGCTATTGAGAAATTCGGCGGCAGCCAGTTGGTACAACAAGAACCTGACGCCTCTAGTTTTCCAAGTGGTGGAATCCGAAATACATTCGAGGCTCGTGGTTACACGGCATGGGACCCTACCTCACCGGCTTTTATCTACGGGGCAACCTTGTGTATCCCCACAGTCTTTGTATCCTACACCGGAGAAGCTTTAGACAACAAAGTCCCTTTATTACGAGCTTTACACGCTGTTGATGAAGCCGCAACCAAAGTTGCGAGGTATTTTGACAAGACCGTCAATAAAGTAAACGCCACCCTGGGTTGGGAACAGGAATACTTTCTAATAGACAAGTCCATCGCAAATTCCAGACCTGATCTTGTACTTTCGGGGCGGACATTGGTGGGACAGGCGGCTGCCAAAGGACAACAGTTAGACGATCACTATTTTGGGGTGATTCCCTTGCGCGCAATAAATTACATGAAGGATCTGGAAGTGGAATGTACCAAGCTCGGTATTCCCGTGAAAACCAGACATAATGAAGTAGCTCCGAATCAATTTGAACTGGCCCCCGTTTTTGAAGAGGCCAACCTGGCTGTTGATCACAATTTGCTGTTGATGGATGTTATGGAAAAAGTAGCAGACAAACACGACCTTAAAGTTCTCTTTCACGAAAAGCCTTTTGCTGGTATCAATGGTTCAGGGAAACACAATAACTGGTCCCTGGCAACCGATACCGGGGTGAACCTTCTAAGTCCGGGTTCTACCCCAATGAAGAACCTGCAGTTTCTAACTTTCTTTGTCAATACGATCAAGGCTGTCGATTCCTACGAGGAACTCCTGAGGGCATCTATAGCTTCTGCGAGTAATGACCATCGCCTGGGGGCAAACGAGGCTCCACCGGCAATATTTTCAATTTTTATAGGGAAACAACTCAGTGAGGTTCTCGATGAGCTCGAAGGTGTATCTCAGGGAAAATTATCCCCGGAAGAAAAAACAGAATTAAAGCTCAATGTAGTTGGGAAGATTCCTGAAATTCTGCTAGATAATACGGATAGAAACCGAACCTCGCCATTCGCTTTTACGGGAAATAAATTTGAAATGAGGGGCGTGGGATCAAAGTCCAATTGCGCCAAGCCCATGACCGTGCTTAACACCATTGTCGCAAAACAACTGATCAACTTTAAGAAAGAAGTCGATGCGCTGATAGCAAAAAAGAGCCTTAAAAAGGATGAGGCTATTTTCAATGTCCTCAGGGAATACATCAAGTCCTCAAAACGCATCCGTTTTGACGGTGACGGTTATAGTGAATCCTGGTGGAAAGAGGCGGCTAAACGCAAATTGAGTAATAACAAAACCACTCCGGAGGCCCTTCAGGTCCTTACTTCAAAGTCGACTCTGGAACTGTTTCAAGAGATGCAGGTAATGAGCGAGATAGAGGTAAAAGCCAGACAAGAGGTTGAGCTCGAGACTTACATCTTACAGACACAGATAGAGGGACGGGTTTTTAACGAGCTGGTAAATACCCATATCATCCCTGCGGCTATTAAGTATCAAAATTCAGTGATTGAAAATATCAAAGGAATCAAAGAAGTGTACGGGGCAGGTTTTAAAAAGCAAGCGGTTGCTCAACTCTCTATTTTGGAGGATATATCAGGCCATCTAGAGGCGACGCGAAAAAAATCGGATGCAATGACTGAAGCTCGAAAAAAGGCAAATGCAGAACCAGATGTTTACAAAAAAGCAATGGCTTACTGTCATGATGTGAGACCCTATTTTGATGACATCAGATATCATTGTGACAAATTGGAACAACTGGTAGAAGACCAGAGTTGGCCACTTGCGAAATACAGGGAACTGCTCTTCATCAGATAGAAAAAAAGACATTAACCACGAAGCTTTGCGCACAAATGATATCATTCCCCTATTTTTGCGCTAAACCAAGATATATTCATCGTGCCCGTAAGTAAACGCTACCATCAAAGAGGAGTTTCTGCGTCCAAGGAGGATGTTCACAAGGCGATAAAGAACCTTGACAAGGGTTTGTTCCCTAAAGCCTTTTGCAAAATTGTCCCTGATACCTTATCAGGGGACAAGGACTATTGCCTGGTAATGCATGCTGACGGCGCCGGAACCAAGTCTTCCCTGGCGTATATGTATTGGAAGGAAACCGGAGATCTCTCTGTTTGGAAAGGCATTGCTCAGGATGCCCTGGTGATGAATTTAGATGATCTTTTATGCGTGGGTGTGACGGACAATATCTTGCTCTCTTCAACTATTGGGAGAAATAAAAACAAAATTCCAGGGGAGGTCATTGCAGCCATCATTTCAGGTACTGAGGAATTTATTGAAGATATGGCGGCCTTCGGAGTGAACATTAAGTCGACCGGAGGAGAAACTGCAGATGTGGGTGATCTGGTAAGGACCATTATTGTTGATTCAACAGTAACTGCGAGGATTCGCAGGGATAAAGTTATAGACAACGCCAATATCCGGGAGGGTGATGTGATCGTCGGTTTGGCCTCTTTTGGGAAGGCGACCTATGAAAAGGAATACAATGGGGGTATGGGTAGTAATGGTCTCACTTCAGCAAGGCACGATGTGTTTTCTAAACTCCTCGCTGAGAAATACCCTGAGAGTTTTGATCCATCCGTACCTGATGAGCTCGTCTATTCTGGAAAAATGAATCTTCAGGACAAGGTAGATGGAGCTCCGCTAGATGCAGGTAAATTGGTCCTATCACCCACACGAACCTATGCCCCGGTGATTAAAAAGATACTGGAAACACATTCCTCCGAAGACATTCACGGAATGATTCACTGCAGTGGAGGGGCCCAGACAAAAATTTTACATTTTCTCGATCAATTCCATGTGATCAAAGATAACCTCTTCCCCACACCGCCTTTGTTTCAACTTATCCAAAGTCAGTCGGGTACCGACTGGAAAGAAATGTATCAAGTCTTTAATTGCGGCCACCGTATGGAACTTTACGTGGACGAAAGCTCTGCTGCAGACCTGATCTCGATATCGGAAGGTTTTGGTATTCCTGCACAGATAATTGGAAGAGTTGAAGCCTCTGAAAACAAGCAGTTGACTATTCATTCCACACATGGCTCCTTTACCTACAGATAAGACAGCTTCGCTAAAATACTTATAAACCGCTCACTGTTAATAAAGGCGTAAGTATTTGTAAATCAGATTTATAATAGATTATTGCTATCCCGGGATTTCCGAGGGTAATCCTTTTCTATTGCCGTAATATGCCTAATTTTATATTCAGATTATTTAACCTCCTTCCTAATAATTTCAATTTTATGAGTCTAAAATTAGCACCAAGTCAACCGCAAACCTACACCCAAGAAGAAGCTTTAGCATCTTCTCTCGACTATTTTAATGGAGACGATCTAGCTGCAACGGTCTGGATTAACAAATACGCTTTAAAGGATTCAAAGGGTAATATTTACGAGAAGAATCCTAACGATATGCACCGGAGAATAGCCTCAGAATTGGCCCGTATAGAGGCAAAATATCCTAATCCTTTAGGTGAGGAACAGATTTTCGATCTTATCAAAGACTTTCGGTACATTGTCCCTCAGGGCAGCCCAATGGCGGGGATAGGAAACCCTTTTCAAATAGCATCACTTTCCAACTGCTTCGTGATAGGTAATGATGGACAGGCTGATTCTTATGGTGGAATTTTTAAGATTGATGAGGAACAAGTACAATTGATGAAACGCCGAGGGGGAGTGGGGCACGACCTTTCTCACATCAGGCCCAAAGGTTCACCAGTAAAAAACTCAGCCCTTACTTCTACCGGATTGGTCCCTTTTATGGAGCGGTATTCCAATTCTACCAGGGAGGTAGCCCAGGATGGAAGGCGAGGAGCATTAATGCTATCTGTTTCAATTAATCATCCCGACGCAGAAGATTTTATTGACGCAAAGATGGAGAAGGGCAAAGTGACCGGAGCCAACGTTTCTGTAAGGATCGACGACGAATTCATGAAAGCGGTGGATCGCGATGGAGAGTACGTTCAGCGATATCCGGTCTTTGAGAAAGAAGCCAAGGTGAAGAAGGAGATCAAGGCCAGAAAACTATGGAAAAAAATAGTACACAATGCGTGGCAATCTGCCGAACCTGGAATTTTATTCTGGGACACCATTCTTCGCGAATCGATACCGGATTGTTATTCTGATCACGGATTCACAACAATTTCAACGAATCCATGTGGCGAGATTCCACTTTGTCCTTACGATTCCTGCCGCTTGCTGGCTATCAATCTCTTTTCATATGTGCGACACCCCTTTACAGAGAAAGCTAGTTTTGATTTTGAACTTTTCAAAGGTCATATAAGTGCAGCTCAACGAATCATGGATGATATTATCGATCTGGAACTGGAGAAAATCGATAAAATAATTAATAAAATAAAAAACGATCCCGAACTAGAGGCTATCAAATCGGTTGAACGTGATCTGTGGGCCAAGATCAGGAAAAAAGCAATTGAAGGAAGGAGAACAGGAATTGGTATAACCGCAGAAGGCGATATGCTTGCTGCTCTGGGGATGCGTTACGGAAGCGAGAAGGCAAATTCATTTTCCGAAGAAGTACATAAGACTATTGCTCTTGAGGCCTATCGGGGATCAGTTCAGACAGCAAAAGAGCGAGGTGCATTTCCTGTTTATGATTCTGAAAAAGAGAAAGAGAATCCATTTATTCAGCGAATTAAGAAAGCAGATGAAAAGCTTTATTTTGATATGCTCGAGTACGGAAGGAGAAATATTGCCCTGTTGACAATTGCGCCCACGGGGTCTACCAGTCTAATGACACAAACAACTTCTGGCATAGAACCCGTGTTTATGCCTATTTATAAAAGACGCCGCAAGGTTAACCCCGGAGATAAAGGCGTTCGTGTAGATTTTGTGGATGAATTAGGAGATTCCTGGGAAGAATACACGGTATTCCACCATCGTTTTAAGCAATGGATGCTGGCCAATGGTTATAATAGCAGTGAAACGTACAGCGAACAGGAATTAGAGGAGATGATGAAAAAATCACCTTACTACAAAGCTACTTCCAACGATGTTAACTGGGTGAACAAGGTGCATTTACAGGGTAAGATCCAGAAATGGGTAGACCATTCTATCAGTGTTACCATCAATTTGCCAAACGATGCAAGCGAAGAGTTGGTCGATACCTTGTACATGGAAGCCTGGAGGTCTGGATGTAAGGGGATTACAGTGTATCGTGACGGTTCAAGGTCTGGAGTACTGATAGCTAACGATGAAAATAAGGACAAGGACCCAACTTCACTAACCGACTTTCCGGTTAAACGTCCAAAAGTCCTGGAAGCTGATGTGGTTCGCTTTCAGAACAATAAGGAAAAATGGATTGCTTTTATTGGTTTGATAGACGATCAACCTTACGAAATTTTCACCGGCCTGGCCGATGATGAGGACGGAATCCTTTTACCTCGCTGGATAAATAAGGGCCTGATCATTAAAAATAGGGATGAGGACGACAATGCGCGATACGACTTTCAATACCAGAACAAGAGAGGGTACAAAACAACCATAGAAGGGCTCTCGTATAAATTTGATCCGGAATTCTGGAATTACGCAAAATTGATCTCAGGAACTCTCCGCCATGGCATGCCCATAATTAATGTCGTTCACCTTATTGAAAGCCTGCAATTAGACAATGTGTCTATCAACACCTGGAAAAACGGAGTTGTTCGGGCTCTGAAAAGGTATATTCCTGATGGAACAGCCACTAAAGGTCAACGTTGTGGTAATTGCAATTCGTCTAACCTGATGTATCAGGAAGGCTGCCTGAGTTGTAAGGATTGCGGCTCTTCAAAGTGTGGCTAAGACCGGTAAGCTACTTTTCAGTGATGTCTTAAGGAAGATAAGGCGAACTTTCTTATACTTTTCCTGCGGATGATGCGTTATTTTAATACAAAAAATCGCAGATATGGAAAGAAAAGCATTTTTAAAAACCTTGGGGGCAGGAGCAGCCTTTGCCCTTACTTTTCCCTGTGTACAGGGGTGTTCTAAAGAAGATGGGCCCGGACTCCCGGTTCCAACAGGGGTCGATTTCACCATAGACCTCACCTCAAGTGAAGGGGCGATGTTAGCTAACAACGGCGACTTTATTCTGAAAAATGAAGTGGTCGTGGTAAAAAACCTGGAAGGTAATTTTATTGCCGCTAGTCAGATCTGCAGTCATCAACAAACAGATCAGGTGAGGTTTATCGAGGACGACGGCGGAATTTTTTCCTGTTCTACCCATGGGTCGAGGTTTTCTCAAACCGGTGCTCCTTTAAATGCGATCACCAATAATCCCCTGAAAATATTCAATACAGAATTGAATGGGGATATCCTCAGGGTTTTCGACTAGAATACCTTCTTGTTCCACTTTCTTCCTTAATTATCGCTTGCAATGGGATAGTCGACTTGGCGCTAGCCTTTGGCATGCTATAATTTATTATCTCCAATTGCCCTTAAATGTTGTAAATTCGCAAGGTAAGGGAAGCAAGACTATGATCGATAAATTAAACATAATTAAACAGCGTTTTGATGAGGTTTCCGACCTGATCATCCAACCTGATATTATCTCTGATCAAAAGAGGTATGTACAATTAAATAAGGAATACAAAGACCTGAAAAACCTCGTTGATAAAAGGAAGGTTTACCTGGAATTGCAAAATAACCTCAAAGAAGCTGAGGAAATCCTTTCCTCCGGAGAAGATCCGGAAATGCAGGAAATGGCCAAAATGCAAATGGAAGAAGCTAAAGAAGCTTTACCCGAACTAGAGGAAGAAATAAAGTATTTACTCATTCCCAAAGATCCAGAAGATGCTAAGGATGTCGTGATGGAAATCAGGGCCGGAACCGGCGGTGATGAGGCTAGTATTTTTGCGGGAGATCTCTACAGGATGTACGCAAAATACTGCGAATCCAGAGGGTGGAGAACCAATATTATTGACCTGAGTGAAGGGACAAGCGGAGGATACAAGGAAATTCATTTTGAGGTAACCGGCGAAGACGTATACGGCACCTTAAAATTTGAAGCCGGAGTACACCGGGTTCAGCGTGTACCTCAGACAGAAACACAAGGTAGAGTTCATACCAGTGCGGCTACCGTAATGGTTTTACCCGAAGCAGAAGATTTTGACGTACAGATTGATCCTAAAGACGTACGTATTGATTTTTTCTGTTCTTCAGGTCCGGGAGGACAATCGGTAAATACTACCTATTCAGCGGTAAGACTAACACATATCCCCACAGGGATTGTAGCCCAATGTCAGGATGAAAAATCACAGCACAAGAACAAAGACAAGGCCTTCAGGGTACTGAGATCCAGGTTATACGATATGGAATTGCAAAAAAGACAGGAGGAAGATGCTGCTAAAAGGAATTCTCAGGTGAGCAGTGGAGACCGCTCTGCAAAAATTAGAACCTACAATTACCCCCAGGGTCGGGTTACCGATCATCGTATCGGACTCACGCTCTACGATCTGCAGAACATTATTAACGGGGATATCCAAAAGATTATTGATGAACTCATGCTCGTTGAGAATACCGAAAAATTAAAAGAAGCTTCTGAAATCTTCTAAAATAAAATGAGTACTGACGAGCTAATTTCCCAAATTAGAAAAAAGAAATCCTTTCTGTGTATCGGACTCGATACGGATCTCACTAAAGTTCCTCCGCACCTTCTTGAGGATGCGGATCCGATCTTTGCATTTAACAAAGCTATTGTAGATGCCACTCACCACTTGTGTGTAGCCTACAAGCCCAATACTGCCTTTTATGAAGCCTGTGGACTTAAGGGCTGGGAAGCGTTGTCGCGGACCATGGAGTATATCAATTCTAATTATCCTGAAATACTTACGATTGCCGATGCCAAAAGAGGTGATATCGGAAACACGGCCACGCAGTATGCCAAGGCATTTTTTGAAGATCTCAGTTTTGATGCCGTAACCGTTGCGCCCTATATGGGACGCGATTCTGTAGAACCTTTTTTAAAATTCAGGGATAAATTTACTATTCTGCTCGCGCTAACCTCAAATCCCGGTGCCTTTGATTTTCAGACCAAAACAATAGAAGGCAAAGAACTGTACAAACATGTACTCGAAACGGCACTTACTTACGAAAATGCGGATCGACTTATGTTTGTTGTTGGAGCCACAAAGGCGGAGTACTTAAAACAAATTAGAGCTATTGTGCCCAAAAACTTTTTACTCGTTCCGGGTGTTGGGGCCCAGGGGGGAAGTTTAGAAGAAGTGTGCAAATACGGTCTTACAAGAGATGTTGGGTTGCTGATCAATTCTTCCAGAGGAATATTGTACTCTTCAAGGGGAGAGGATTTTGCAGCTGCGGCCCGCGAACAGGCCCTTCAGCTTCAGCAAGCTATGGCTGTGGAAATGGGTAAAATATAGCTGGTCTAAGCCAGTTCTTCCATGGCTTTTTTAAGTATTCTGGCTTTCCTTTCAAAAAATTCTCCAAGCTGAGTTCCCGAATAACGGGTGTCTTCCGCCATATTTGCAAAAGTCTGATAATAGCTTGCCAATCTGGTAGAGGCCTGAGAACCGCTGGTGATATGGGTGGTTGATCCCACCTTGCAGTATTGATTTTCCATAGTTTCTTTCTTTTGTACAAAGATACGTTGCAAGTGAGATAAAAGTTTTTGACTACAGTGGAATTCAGCTAAAATTGGAGTTATTTATCTAATAATTAACACTGAGGTAGCGAATTCTTTACAAAAGCAGCTCTTTTATTATGGAAATTAATTATCCGGACTTCTTTTTGTACCTTTTGATACAAACCATATGGAAATGAAAAAATTTATAATGTCTTTGGGGTTCGTATTTCTGATGATCTCAGCATCAGCTCAGAATAATCCCTGTGCTTGTTGTACGGAAAATCACAGTGACTTTGATTTTTGGCTCGGAAAATGGGAGGTGACCCTGCCCAATGGTAATATTGCAGGGGAAAATGTGATCGAGAAAATACAGGGCGACTGTATTTTACGGGAAAATTGGAAAGGGGCTAGCGGTAATTTTACGGGTACGAGTTATAACTACTACAATACAACTACCGGAATGTGGGAGCAGCTTTGGCTAGATGCAGCCGGTACAATTCTTAAATTAAGTGGAAAACGCATCGACAACCAAATGATTTTGATGTCTGAAGGCGTTGTAAATGAAGATGAAAGTATTACTGTTCAGCGAATTACCTGGACCTTACTCGAAGATGGCAAGGTAAGACAAGTATGGGAGGTGTTGCGAGATGGGGTGGCTGAAAATGTGCTTTTTGATGGACTTTACAGTAAAATGGACTGAGTTGGGAGAAATGACTTCGTTTTTATCCACAAAAAAACCGGCCACTACACCGGTTTTTTAAACTAACTAACTCAAAAATACTAACTCAAATAATACGGGTATAAAAATATTTTTATTTTCTCTTTTTTAGGTTAAGTAAAGATTTCCAGAAGGTTATCTTTTTAACTTATATGTATTTAACGGTACATTTTTGAGATTATTGCAATAATCCTCAGGCACATAGCACAGAAATGTATTTTCTGTGGCCACATCAAGCTGTAAGAGCGGAAAATTTAATTATGAAGTTGGAAAATTATTCTCCGTAGTGGGAAGCGATCAGCGCCTCTGTTTCTGCTTTAGATTTAAAGACATCAAAGGTCTTTCCCTGTGTTCTCAGGGCACCCAGGGCATTGGCAAATTTTGCAGCCTGTTCAGGATCGTTATAGACTGCAAAACCATAGGCCAGGCCACCGGCGAATGAATCCCCGCAGCCCGTAGTATCAATTACGTCCTTCATAAAGATCGACTTTACAAATTGTTTTTTGATGTCTTTCCCTTCTTTGAAGTAATAGACACACCCTTTTGCATCGAGAGTAACATAAAAGTACTTTACACCTTTTTTTAGAACATGAGCAGCCATTTCATCCAGGTGATCTGTCCTCTCTTCGTCGTAACTGCTCATTTCCTCAGCAGAATACTCACGTTTTAGCCAGCATGCCTGGGATTCTTCCAGATTCATCTTAAGTACGTCAATATACTTTAGCCATTGATCCATATCGACCCAGAATTTCCGGTATCGATCCCCGGTCATGCCCATAGAAGTAGTTGGACCGTGGGCATCAAAAACCACCAGACCTTTTCTATTCTTTTTGATGTATTTCAAAGTTCGCAGCGATATTTCAAAGTCGGTAATCGGGACAAAAACATAGGCGTCCATCTCATCAATAGCTTTGATGTCTTTGGGCTCAATAGGCTTCATACAGGCCGTCTGGCGTTCAAGTCGGTTATTCTGGTCAATGAACTTGAGCTCTATTACGGTACCCCGGTCATGTTTTTCCGAGATGTGGGTGGTATCAATATTTGTATAATCCGCAAAAAGTTGGATAATGTTCTCGTAATCTTTTTTATGCACATGAGAAACCGGGTAAACCGTTCCCTCTTTCCCAAAGAGTTTGGCCAGGGCGATTACGGGATGCGATACACAACCATACTTTTTAATCGTTTCCTGGTGGTGGGTTACAATTGTATCTCTTGGTATAGGTCCTAAAACGGCAATTTTTGTCATCCGATTCCGAAATCTTTTGTGCTTTACATCCTGATTGCAGGCAGGATATCAACCTGTATTTTACATTGTGATAGGAGGAGTAATTTATGAAAAATAAACCAAGTAAAGAACTTAATGGCACTGTTTAGGGTATAGCGTTTTGGCAGAACGACTTAAGTAAAAATAACGGTTTTATTGTTGTAGACCATTGTTTTTCGATTCACGTGAAGTTGAACCGCTCTGGAGAGTACCAGTTTTTCCAAATCCCTGCCCTTTTCAATAAAATCGCGCACTTTGTGTACATGTGAGACCCTGGTGGTGTCTTGTTCGATAATCGGGCCTGCATCGAGTTCCTCGGTAACGTAATGGCTAGTGGCACCAATAATCTTCACCCCTCTGTTAAAGGCAGCGTGATAGGGTTTTGCACCTGCAAAAGCAGGTAGGAAGGAATGATGGATATTGATTATTTTATTGGGGTATTCTTCAATTAATTTCGAGGTTACGATCTGCATATACCTCGCCAGGACGATAAAATCGACCTGATGTTCCTTTAGCAATTTTAATTGCTTTTCTTCTGCCACCGATTTGGTTTCACGGCTGACAGGGATATGGTAAAAGGGGATCTTAAACTGTTCGGCGATATTCTGCAGCTCATTGTGATTGCTGATAATAAAAGGGATCTCTACTGATAGTTCTCCTGAAGAATAGCGAATGAGTAAATCGTAGAGGCAGTGATTGTACTTGCTTACGAAAAGTGCCATCTTCGGCTTTTGGTTGCCGTAATGCACGCTCCATTCCATAGCGTAGGGAATGGCTATTTCTTTTTCGAAATTTTCTTCAATCTGGGACTCTGCATTATCGAAATGTAAAAATTCCCCTTCTAATCGCATAAAGAACACTTCGGCCTGTTTGTCAACATGCTGGTCGAGGTAAATAATATTTCCCCCGGTTTTCTGAATAAAACTGGTTACCGTACTGATTATTCCGGGCTGATCCGGACAATGGATAAGAAAGGTTGCTTTCAATGCTTCCTGGATTTGAGGTAAAATTAGTATAATCTCCCTGCTGCTCAAAGTCGAGTCCAGGTATTATAAAATTCTAAATGGAATGCATTGTTTTTTGCATTTATCGTAAATTGCAGTCGCTAAAAGGACTTAAAATTACAAATGGAGCAAATTAAAACCTATATCCCAAAAAACAAGGTCAGAATTGTAACTGCGGCATCTCTTTTTGACGGGCACGACGCGGCCATCAATATCATGAGACGGATCATTCAGGCTACCGGGGTAGAGGTCATCCATTTAGGACATGACAGATCCGTTTCTGAAGTGGTGAATTGCGCCATTCAGGAAGACGCAAATGCCATTGCCATGACCTCTTACCAAGGGGGGCATAACGAGTATTTCAGGTATATGTATGATCTCTTGAAGGAACGAGGGGCCGGACATATAAAAATCTTTGGCGGGGGAGGCGGAGTGATTCTTCCCGAAGAGATCAAAGCCCTCATGGATTATGGGATCACCAGAATTTATTCTCCCGATGATGGCCGGAAAATGGGCCTTCAGGGGATGATCAACGACCTGGTGGAAAAATCAGACTACCCAACACTTCCCTTAAATCTACCTGAGGAAAAAGATTTAAACACCTCCTTAAAGGACAAGGATATTACTACGCTAGCGCGATTGATCAGCCTGGCTGAGAACAGGCAGGATGAATTTGAAAAATACTACCAGTCGCTAGGGAAAGCAAAGAAGAATATTCCTGTGCTGGGAATTACGGGTACAGGAGGATCGGGGAAGTCGAGCCTTGTAGACGAACTCGTGCGCAGGTTTTTGTTCGATTTTCCTGAAAAACACATAGGAATAATTTCAGTTGATCCGTCTAAAAGAAAAACCGGAGGGGCGTTATTAGGGGATCGCATCAGGATGAATTCTATCAATAATGATAGAGTCTATATGAGGTCTCTGGCCACCCGCCAATCGAATCTCGCCTTATCGAAATACGTAGGCGATGCGCTGAATGTTCTTCAACACGCTCAGTTTGACCTCCTTATTCTCGAAACTTCGGGAATTGGTCAGTCGGATACCGAAATTGTAGAACACAG
>JABDQM010000235.1 GCA_013042315.1 Flavobacteriaceae bacterium
GGTCAGAACCCGGGAGTGATCACGGGCTTACCTGCCGGAAATTTGGTAGTACATGTTGAAGCTCTGGATGATCCATTTTGTGATACCGTAAGTAATGTGGCTACAGTTAGACAGCCAGACAGGGCTCTTACTGTTGCGATTCAGCAAACAGCAGAAGTTACCTGCGCCATTCCGGGTATAGGAGAGATCTTCCTTGCCGGAGACGGTGGCTGGGGAACCTATGAATATCAGGTAATCGCTCCTGACGGATTTACAATCATACAGGACTTCCCAAGCACCAATCCGAGTATCACTAATTTGTCTGATGGTACTTATACCATTAATGTGCGCGACCTTGAAGGGTGTACTGCAACAAACACCATAGATCTTTTATTACCTACACCGATCTATGCCGATATACAAATTACAGCGCCTTTACAGTGTAATAATGATAATAATGGTGTAATTGAGGCCTTTAATGTTAGTGGCGGACAAGGTCCGGGCAACTATCTGTATCAGTTGAATAGGATTTCGGATGGAAGCAGCAGTGGTCTTCAAACTACGCCTTCTTTTGCGAATCTCTCTGCCGGAGACTATACCATCACCGTTTTCGATGGTTGGTCTTGTAGCTATACCACCGTACCTATTACCATAGTAGATCCCCCAGTGGTCATAGCAGAATTGGTTGAATTGCAACCTCCGGGCTGTGGGGATTTTGGTATCATGGAACTGACGATTACCAATCCCGAACCCGGGGTGAGTTATTTTTACAGGAGATCCGGTACCGGAGACCCTTTTATCCCGCTGAGTACCATAGATCCCCTGGCGACAGTGGTTCAGATTACCGAGGACATTACCATAGATCCGGGTCCTTTCCAGTACGATGTGCAGAATTCGAACGGTTGTCCGTTTGAGATTTCAAACCAGATATCCCTGGATCCTGCGGCACCCCTGGTGATCGCCCTTGATCTTACCAATGCAACCATCAATTGTGCGGGAGAAGCTACGGGAATTATCCGTTCTGAGGCCTTTGGAGGTATAGGAAATTATGTCTATACCCTGCTTAATTCTGACGTTCCTCCGGTTCCTACTGCAGGAAACACAGAAAGATCAGCACAATCATCAGGTATTTTCCGTGATCTCGGACCGGGTACCTACTGGGTATATGCTGAAAGTGGTGGCTGTACGGCTATTTCCACACCTATTACCATTGTAGATCCACCACCGCTGGTTCTGGATTATATCGAAGCGGTGCCTGTGAGCTGTTATGGTGACATTGATGGCCAGTTAATTATTGAGGCCAGTGGAGGTACAGGAATTATAAGATACTCTATTGCAGATCAATTAAGCGAGTTTTTTGAAGGAGATGATCCGATGTTCCCGAACAGAAAGACCTTTACAGATCTTGAACCCAGGAGCTATGAAGTCATTATCCAGGATGAACTTGGGTGTACCATTACCCAGACCATAACGATTACGGAGCCCACAGAACTGGTGGCCGGAATTGGCAATTCGATTCCAGAAACCTGTTTGGGAGATGAAGATGGGGCGGTTACCGTCTTTGTAAATGGCGGTACGGCACCCTATGAGTTTGCCCTGAATTCTTCAGATCCGGCAGATTTCGCCCCTAATCCTACTATGACGTTCACAAACCTTCGCGGTGGGGAGACCTATGTGATCTTTATCAGGGATGCCAGAGGATGTGAAACCAATGTTATTGTACCGGTGGGAATTGGCGTAGACCTCCTTCCTGAGGTGGTGGTTAACTACGGATGTGATGGGATATTCCCTAATAATACTACGGTTGTTTCTATACAGGATACCTCGCAGTACTCGGAGATCTTATTTGCCCTTGATCCTGCAGACCCCACAGATGCAATTACGGCCCTGGCCGATGATAATCGTACCTGGGGTGATTTAACGGCTGGTGATCACACGGTGTATATTTATCATTCTAATGGGTGTAGCACCTTTATCGACTTTACTATTGACCATTATGACCCATTGACCCTCGATCTGGTTAAAAGCGGCCCTAATGAGCTTACCGCTACGGCAACCGGAGGTTTCGGAGGCTATGAATACTTCTTCCAGGGTGTTTCCTTTGGCAGTGAGAATACCTACGAGGTCTTTGAAGATTCCATGGTCACAGTAAGAGTGGTAGATCAGGAAGGATGTGAGGCAACGATGTCTATTCCATTCGATTTCACGGGTATGCTCGATATTCCCAATTTCTTTACTCCGGACGGAGATAACAATAACGATGTCTGGTTCCCCAGAAACAGGGATCTCTTCCCCAATATAGATGTAAAGATCTACGACAGATATGGACGTGTGGTTGCCGTACTGAATCAAGTTACATCGTGGGATGGAACGTATGAAGGCAGCGAATTACCGACAGGAGATTACTGGTATGTTGTCAATGCTAACGATAAAGAAAAGCAACAGTACGTTGGGCATTTTACCCTGTATCGCTAAGCCTATTATAAGGGGTAATCAGTCTTAAGCTTGTTGTTACTTATTGTGCAATTGCTCCGTTCTCTATGAGTATGGGATAGGAATATCCACTTCCAAAGTCAATGTCGAGCCTGACAATCCCCCGTATGGTGATGTCAGCACCTTGCTTAACGACTTCTGTTGAGGTGATAACAAGGTCAAAATCGTCCGCACTGCCATCCTTGAGGTGAATCCAGTTTTTTCCCATGATCTCAAGGTTTACTTTGGTACAACGACCACTTAGTTCTACCTTTTTGTCCTGGTATTTTTTTGGATTTTCCACCAGTTCCTTTACGGTGACACTACCGGCAAAAATAGCAGTCGAATCCTGCTCTCGGCGTATTTTTTTCTCAATGTTTTCAAACTCTACATCCCCCAGGGTAGCCGTATTAAAGTTGTGCATTTCCGTCCCGTGCTTTTCAGGAGTTAAGGAAGTAACCAAATACAGGGTATCGAAAACCTTGTTGTGCTCCTTGCTTTCAAAAGGGGTTTTTAAAACGGATTCGTTATAAAAATATACCTCTCCTTTTTTTATATCCTTTAGTCCCGTTGCTATCCAAAATGAGTGATCCCCTTCTTCTACATAGGCATAAATATATTTATTGGCTGGCAACACCTCCCTGATCTCTACTTTGTGCATTTCCCGACTCACATCCGGATTCAAGGTTTCTGTACTCACCACTTTTTTCAGGGTATAGGGCTCTCTGGATTTTGGACCGTCAAGGCAGGAGAATAAGGAGATAACTACTAAAATAAGTAGAACTGGGGCTGAAAGTTTTTTCATAATTCTGAATTCTTCGGACTTCTGTAGTACGTTCTGCGAGAGGGCCTTCCAAAAAAGGACTGGGCGGCTATAAGCTGTCTTATGTCTTCGGCTGATGAGATCGCAATACGCTTGTGATAAAGTTGTCTGATGACTCTGTTAGCTACGGTGTTAATCTTCTCCGAATCTTCGATATCCATGGCACGCTTTAAATACCCGGCCGTGTTATTTAAAATGTAGGGTTTTTGTTGTGCCAGAAGTTTTCTCAAGGGGGCTTCCTGCAGCCATTCTCTATAAGCGAGTAATTCCTCTCTGTTGATTTCTGAGACCACTTCAAGAGCTTTTTCCCTCTGGACTTTGGTTTTTTCCACTGCTGTTGAAATAGCATCGAGATTGTAGAGTTTAACTCCTGAGATCTCAGATAGTTGGGGGTCTATATTACTCGGTAGTCCTAGGTCGATCAGTAAGCGTGATTTTCCATGTTGATTTAAACGATTTACAAGGTGATGGCTGTTCCCTGCAGCTCCAATAATGATATCGAAATCACTGAAATCGTTCGCGACGACCTTCTCCCAGGAATAAACCTCAGCTCCGTGTTGGGAGGCCAGGTCTTGTGCCTTTTGCAAGGTTCGGTTGCTAATCGCAATCTTCTTAAAATTGAATTTTCTGTTGTATTTAAACCATTGCTTAACAATATCTCCGGCTCCGATAATAAGGATTTTTTTATCTTCCACTTCTTCCATCCCGTATGTCGCAACAATCATTTTCAACGACTTGTAAGCCACAGAGGTAGTACCATCCCTGAATTGAGTCTCATTGCGTACTCTTTTATGATTTCTGAAGACCATTTGAATAGCCCTCTCCAGCAGAGACCCCTGTAATTTCATTTCCAGGGTAGTCTTGTAAGCTTTCCTTACCTGATGTATGATTTCCGCATCGCCCCAAACTTTTGAAAGCAATCCCGTAGAAACTGACAATAAGTGCTTTGCGGTGGTTTCTGTGTCATCCGATGTAACAAAAAGGGATATATCCTCATTTTTTAGAGTGCCTAACCTTTCTTGAAGCAAAAATTCCAGCAGTTTGGAAGCAGATGTCTGATCCGATTCAAAGTACACTTCTGTACGGTTACAGGTAACTAAAAGCATTAATCCATTAATATCAGGAAAATGCTTTTTGAAACTCAGGAGCAATGGTCTTTTCTGCTCATCTGCAATAAAAAAACGCTCCCGATCCGCTACGTTGGCCGAAATATGAGAAATACTGATATATCGCAATTGGTTACTCATTAGCTGTTAGTTTGCCGGGATAGCCCATTACTTAGTCATCCCCATGTCTGTGAGACAGGTTTTACGCTTACAGGTTTTTTGTTAAATTGGTTTTATTCCTCCATGGTGCGCATGTAGTTTACGATCAGCCAACGGTCCTCATCATCCGGGATCTTTTTAGTGTATTCAGGCATATCGTCCCTCCCGAAAGTGGTCTTGTAATACATTTCACCATCGGTCTGCTCGTGAAATTCCGGGGAAGAAAAATCACCCAGATCCCCTGTCATTTCAGCGGCTTTTGGCCCGTCGCCATAACCTTCTTTCCCATGACAGGATTTGCAATGCTGGTTGTATAGCGACTTCCCGATGTCGAGATCCTCATCCGGATTAGTGGGATTCTTCATATCCACATACTCCTTGGGCACTATCCATTCATCCTGGATGAAGGAGGTGAAGGAGTAGAGGGTCAGGGATACTACTCCGAGAATCAGAAAAAGTTTAATTGTCTTCATGTTTGTCTATTGAGATTTATAAATTTTATATAGGTTTCTAACTAAATACAAGATGGGCCCCCAGGTAAAAAGCAGTAATAAGATAGTAAAAATCAGAATAAAATAAGGCGTTCTATCCCGCGGTGCCCAAAGACTTCTTTCATTAAAACTATTGTCTTTTACGATGGGTACACCAATGGGTGCCTCGGTAATGGCCTTTACTGTGCCGAAGTCATCACTATCGGGTAATACTACTTCAAGGGTGAGAATTCCCTCTGGTCCGGGAATCCCCTCTTCTACAGGAACAAGAATGGTGCCATTCTCATCCGTGTAATTAAAATCCTCTCCAATCTTTAAAGGCCTGATAAGACGTTGCACCTGAACTCTAACCAGACTTTTGACCAGTGGCATCGAATCCAGAGCATGGGTCAGTGTGGCTTTGATATAATTGGTGCTGTCCTTTTCGAGCAATTCAGTTTTTATAATAGCATCTTTAAAACTCACGGATCTGGACCCTCGCCGAAAACTTTCATTCCCTCCGAAAGCCACTCCTAAGGTATAGGTGCCGGTAGAATCAGCTTTAATTTCAGCTAATGAAGGCAGAATAAATGTAGCATCACCATTCATATCTGTTGTAGCACTCCCAAGAGGAAATTCTTCATTCTCATGTTCATAATAGACCTCGAGTTCAATATCGGGGACACTCTGCATCTGACGTTCAATACGCGATATAACACCAATGTTCAGATAACTTTGAGAATTCATGACCTTGACATAATCTGCCTTTATCCTCACCCTATTTTTTTCCTGTCCGTATACCGACATCGAGAATACCGCAAGGAAAAACAACCACAAGCGGAACTGTAAGCCCGATAAATTCAATTTACGTCTTCTCATGATGGAATCTTTTTTAACGAAATACTGGAGATTTCTTCTTCATCATAAGTCCTTTGTATGGGGACGGCCGGTAAAAAACGAATCAATAACGTAATAATTAAAAGAGCCATCGCAAGGGTAGCCACAGTAATGACCCATTCGTGCATACTGGGAAAATAAGAATGCCAGGATTCCGGGACACCTTGAATAGGTAAAATGGGTTCCAACAGGGTGGGTGTAATAATTATATAGCGTTTCCACCATGAACCTATCACCACCACCATTCCGATCAGGAACACGGAAAAAGGCTTTCGGCCTTTTTTGAAAAACAAGAAAATGACAGGCAATACAAGACCTACTATGGTCACCATCCAGAAGAGGCCTGCATAATCACCTACCAGCAGGGAATGCAAATGTTCATCCTCACCTTTTTTAGCTGTAAAAAATGGAACTACGTATTCATTTATATTAAAAAACAAGTAAATGATACAGGCCAATGCGAGCAATTTACCCATTTTATCAAAGTGGTATTCCGTGATGTAATCTTGAAGTTTCCGAAATCGACGTACAATGTAAATCACGGTAACCAACGCTCCGATACCGGCTACAAAGGCACCCGAAATGAAGTAGGGGGCGAATGCAGAACTGTCCCAGCCTATCCTGTAGGTGGTAGAGAAAAGCCATGCATCTATGGTCTGTAACAAGACGCCTGCCAATAAGATCAATATGGACAAAACCCAAAGGGATTTGGCATGCAATGTTTTTTGTTCTGCGTTTCCAGACCATTTCAGGGACAACCTTCCGTACCATTTGCTCAATCCGGGTTTTGATTCGGCATAGTATTTTTTGAGAATGGCAAAATCGGGTAGCAGTGGAAAGTACAGTAACAAAAGACTGATTACAATAAAGGTTGGGATGATAATGATATCCCAGGTTATGGGCGACTGTAAACGGGCATGGATGAAGAGGTTCATCACCCTGTCTGGTCTGGCCATATCAATGGTAATCGTGATCCCTGCCATGACAATACAGGCCAGGGTAATAATCTCTGCGATACGAACAAGCGGTGTGCGCCATGAATTTTTGGTCAGCCGGAGGATGGCTACTGCAGCCGAGCCCACAAAACTCGTTGCTACAAAGAAGACAAAGTTAGAGATGTAAATGCCCCATAAGGCATAGTCATTCATATGGGTCACTTTCTGTCCTTGCAACACCTGGTCGATATAGGCGATAATCCCCATCACAATCAAAACAGATAGGAATACTATCCAGACTACACCTCTTCTGCCGAATTTTCGCGGAGCGAGATCCGCAACAATTTGATCGTACTTTTTCATTCTTCAGCAGGTTTTTCTACCGATTCAAATTCTTTGTAATACTGCATCCCGTCTTCAAATTCGACAAGACGATCTACAGGGGGCAGATAATAAACGCTGGGCTCTGTCCCCAGGCTTTCGAGAAGGCGATAACCCGACTTGTCTTTTAGCAATTTGCTGAGTCTTACGGTTTCTTCCCCGTTGGTAACGGTGTCTTCATATTTATCCCCAAAGTAGAAAACTCCGTTAGGACAGGCAGTTACACAATGCGGAAGTTCACCTTCTTTAACCATATGAGGACAAAAATCACACTTGTCTACCGTACCTATTTTACTGGGTTTTCCTGCGTATTCCGGTGTAGGTTCATAATCGGTCAGATCGAGATTCAAAGTGACCTCCTGTCCGGGATCTCCCCAGTTAAACACCCTTGTAGAGTAGGGGCAGGCAGCCATACAGAACCTGCATCCAATACAACGATCATTATCTATAAGCACCAGGCCATCTTCTCTTTTGAAAGTTGCGTCTACAGGGCAAACCGTAACACAGGCGGGTTTGTCGCAATGCTGGCAGGTCGTAGGCATCCAATAAGGTGCCGTATCAGGGGATTCCTGCATTTTGTAAACCTTCAACCATGCATTGTCTCCGGTGATATAATGATTTTTGTTACAGGAATCTTGACATTTAAGTGCATTCTTGCACTTAGCGAGATCTACCACCATTACAAATTTCCTGTTCGGTATACCCTCCCGAACATTGTAATCCATGGAATAGTGGTGGTTGTGATTTACCTCTACTACTTCTGAAGTATCCACTTCGACAAGGGTCCCATCCGTGGTCATCAATTCGATGGTTTCGCCGCTGGGTACCTTTTCATCATTTGAAAATTTAGCAGATAGTTTGGAGAGTCCGACACCGCCTAGAATTCCAGCGACACCTATTTTAAGCCCTTTGTCCAGGAATTTCCGTCTTGATTTTTTAGAATTTTCTTCCATAGGTTTCTATCCGATTAAAGCTTTTTTCCTATCCACTGCAAAAATGTGGAATTGGGAATGTTCTTTTTAACCACCTTCGATTTTTTAAGGGCATTGACCTTTACTTTTACAATGGTTCCATCAGGTTTTAGTAAAGTTTCGTATTGCACTTCTTCCTCTGGGTCTTTTTTAATATCCTGTGTTTTTGAATTCCCCAGAAAGGGAAGTAAAAGTGATGTTCCCAAGAGTGGCAAAATACCCCTCCTGCTGATCGACTTATCTTTTTTTGGTGGTTGTTGCATAAAGGGTTTGGGATTAGAAATTATAGAGTCGGGTAATATTAAAGCCTATCAGAAAATCCCCATCAAAGAAGTTGTTTTGGTTGAACATGATATTTGACTGTGGTACGATTCCCTGGTAATTGGACAAGAACAACTGGAAGGCGTGTGAAGATGTTCTGAATTCAACTCCTACGCTAAATCCCGCTTCGGGATCCATATCAAGTTTTTCGCCATCCAGGTGATGTATAAATGGCTGTGTATAGTCTAAAAGAAGTGACGTTTGCGAACTTATCTTGTACCTGCCTCCTAATGCCATGGCAACCACGTCGTTCCTCATACGTTGCGGTACCAGGTTGTAGTGTGATACGCTAACGGCGCCTTGCAGGGACAATTTAGAGTTAAATCGTCTGGAGACGATCAGCTGATTGAAATAGGAATAACGGTGCTGTTCTACCAAAAAATTCTCTTTGCCCCGGGCATCGATCACAAAATTTCCGTAGTAAGTCACGTTTACGGGAATCCGGTCTGAACGGGTTTGGCGAAGCAGGGCTATTTTCCAGTTGAAATCCTGTAATCTGTTAAACTTGGAGGTTCCAAATCCAATGGTCAATCTATCATGGAGGGCATAACTAAATGCGATCCTGATATTGGCCGGGGCCCAGATACCAATGAGGTCATTTGTGCCTGAATTGACAACGCCAAAGCGGTGGGCCATATGTACTTCGAGTGTGTTTTTTATGGAAAGGACATCGGTGGGGTTGTCTATGATATAGGAGCTCTCAAAGGTCGCTCGCTCTGGTTTATCCACTACCTTTTCTGGCTCGGTATCTGTCTCGGTTTCCTGCGAAAAGGCGAACAGGGGAGCAAGTAAAATGAATATAAAGATGAAGCTCAATTTTCTCATGTTGAAATATCTTTCTGGTTAGTTATTTTCTGCTCCTCTATCGATCCAGGCCTTAATCAGGGCGAGCTCATCAGAATTCAAGACGAAACCGGCACTGATGGGATGTCCGTTACCCGGTAATCGCTGATAAAATTCACTTCCTTCAGCGTCTCCGGGAACAATGGATGATTGAATTTCTCCGTATGCATTCCCGGCCCTAAGGTCGGGATTGGCGACATTTCCGTTATGGCAGGCTGTACAATCCTTCCCGCTTTGCGAAAAGAGCGGTTCTATGTCTGTATTAAATGATATCGCCTGATCAACAGGGATGTCCGGAAGGGGTTCACTCAGATCGATTTCCTGATCGTAGTAACAAGAGAAGTTCAATAAGATCAATCCACTGATCAGTAAAAATGAGATATGTTTTTTCATTTTCATCGTTTTATATGATAGGCAAACAGCCTTGAGAACTTGAACGAAATCTAAGCGATGCAATCGCCTGAGTAAATCGTACCGACCCTCCTTATTCCTGTAATGCTTCTATTGAGTTTTTTAACAGTGCCCTTGTATACCCCGGGTTGTGTATCCCTTTACTATTGTCTTCCAATAAGGTCCTGTAGTTCCATGCGGCCTGAGCCAATTTGGCCGAATAGGTCCCGGGTACGTAGTAGCCATCTGCATCAAACATACTGTTAGCTTCCAGCAAGGCTTGTAGGGTGGCCATGTCCTCTGAAAAACCGGCGATCTCATCAGGAGCACCGTTGGGGTGACAAGTCACACAGGCCGCATCTGTAGGCACCCAGGAATGAAGGCCCTGACTAGTATCTGTGGACTCGCCCATATGGCAACTCACACATGAAGAACCGGTTCTGTGTGCAGCAGATCCCACTCCGGGATAAGCCTCAGTCCCTGCGATGTTTGCACCCATTACACCCTCGAGCATAGTGGCTTGAGGCCCGTGGTGAGGGCCAAAACGCTTACTAGTAATTTCATAATCTGCCGTACCAGATGGAATCTCGTAACTGTTACGTGGCTGGTGGCAGGTGATACAATTATTGCTCGATCCCTCAAAATCGATTACCGTGGCATCGTCAATAACTAAAGTAACCGCATCTGTGTTTCTCAAGGCGTAGTCCGGACCATCATTTTCAAAATCGAAGGTGCTGTGTTGATCGTGGCAGGTAGCACAATTCATGGGTTCTACACCAGAATATCCTGCGGTGTCAACCATCCCGGTTTCTATATAATCCAGATATCCTTTATCACCGTGGCATTGAGCGCAATTGGCTGAGCCTCCCCTGGCAAAGGCGCCATCTTCCGAGGCATGGGAGGAGGTCATAAAGGAAGCAAATATTGGTTCCCGTGTTGTGTTGGAATGACAAGTGACACAGGATGCAGTGCCATCCGTTCCATCTACCCCGTCACGGCCATCGGCCCCTGCTGGTCCTGCAATCGGATCGGGGATTTCGAGGTCACTGGTACATTGGATAAATAAAAACCCTGAGATTGCAATCATCAGGATGCGGAGGAGATGTGAAGTTTTCATGTGGTTCCCAATTAAGTATTTGAATTCAAATTTTGTCTGAAATTAAAGGAATATGAACGGCTCTGATATGATTTTTATCATGTTTTAAAAAATTCTTAAAAGAAACCTCATATTCTTAAAGTTGTGTTAAAGTAAAAATTTCTCAATAAAAAACCAAGCTCATTTCATTTATAAAAAGTAAGCTGTTTAAGGGAAACTTTCCTATTTTTGCCATCTCAAATGCGGGATGTGGTGCGTTCCCGCCAAGAGCGGGACAGGCTGGCAGCTTAGCACATCTGAGGCGTGATGGTCGCTTATTGAAATAAAGAATAGAATTAAAGATCTTTACATAATGAAATAATCGGGATGTGGCGCAGTCTGGTAGCGCACACGGCTGGGGGCCGTGTGGTCGCAGGTTCAAATCCTGTCATCCCGACTTCGCCCACCATAGCTCGAGTTTTACGAGAGCGAAGGTGGGCATTTTATTTTCAGTAGAATAAGTTTCACAAGTCTTTCCCGGGCTTCGTCGGGCACGCCCTACTGAGCAATAAACGAAGAAGGCGACAGCGTTTGCTTTTTCACCTGCCTGCCTTTCCTTCGCACGAGGCTTCGGAAGGCGGGCGGCAGGCAGGTTTCCAACGCAAAATGTAATTAGGATTCTGCAAGTCTTGTCTTTAGTGTTTTAGTCTTACTCCATTATGAATTTGGTCAAAAAATCTCATCGATAAAATCTCGGTGTTAGTCGAGTCAATTTTCCCTGTGATCTATTTCACTTGGGTTTAGGCAATGACCTGTTGATATTTGGTCTTAATTTCTACTGAAAGGCTATATCACCATGAAGAAATTTATCATCATAATATTTACTTTCCTAGTGTGCTCTATCCAAGGGCAGGAGTCTACCTCGATCCAAAAAATATGGACCTTGGAAGATTGTATTTCCTATGCGCTGGAGAATAACATTACAGTAAAACAGGCTGAGCTTCAAAAAAACAGTGCGGAGACAAATTTAATGGCTGTTAAATCTTCAAGATTACCCAATTTGACAGGTAATGCTTCACAAAATTTCACAAATGGTAACTCTATTGATCCAATTACCAGTGATTTTGTTTCACAACAGATAAATTCAACGAGCCTGGGATTGAACTCCCAGCTGACTCTTTTCCAGGGAAACCAGATCAATAATCAGATAAAGCAAAGTAAGCTCCTTCTGGATCAATCTTCACTTTTTGAGGAAGAGGCCATGAACGATATTAGGTTGCGTATTACTGAAAGTTATGTTCAATTGCTTTTCAGCAAAGAAAATATTTCGATTGCAGAAAACAACCTGTCCGCTTCACAAACAGAAGAACAAAGGGCAAAAGCCAGGTTTGATGTGGGTTCAATCGCCATAAAGGATTATACTGATGCACAATCGCAAACAGCGACGAATAAATATGCTCTTATAACCGCAAAGAATGATTATGCACAGCAGCTTTTGACTCTGAAACAACTATTAGAACTGCAGCCCAGTGATACACTAGAAATTGCGGAAGCAGATAGTGTCAATATGAGTATTATCCCAAGCTTAGATGTTGTCTATTCGGAAGCCTTTCAGCACTTACCAGAAATAAATGCAAGTAAGGTAAATATATCGGTTGCAGAGAAGGAGCTCGATATTGTCAAAGGCGGATATTTACCTACCCTTTCTCTTAATGGAAGTATAGGTAGTGGTTACACTTCTACACGCGACTTTAATTTTACCGATCAATTGGACCTGAACTTAAATCAAAGAGTGGGCCTGTCCATCAATGTCCCAATTTTTAACAGGAACAAAACGAAGGCAGAGGTTGAAAATGCCAAAATAAACATCGATATCGCTGAACTTGAGCTAGTGCAAGATGAAAAGGATTTGTACCAAAAAATAGAAACAGCCTGGCAAAATGCCACCGCAGCTCAAGGTCAGATGCAGGCCGCTGAGGTTGCCAGGAATGCGGCCAGCGAATCTTATCGCCTGGCGCAAAAACAATATGAATTGGGGGCGTTGAGTACTACTGACCTTGTAATTAGTCAGAACATCTATACAAATACCGAACAAAACTATATTCAGGCCAAATATTTAAGCCTTTTATATACCCAATTACTTCAATTCTATCAAGGAAACGAAATCAAAATATAACAAGATGAAAAGCAAAAAAATTAAAATAGGAATCGGGATTGGAGTTCTGATTGTAGCGTGTGGGCTTGTCTATTTTCTGTTGTCGGCCAAGAGCACGGAACAGCTTACAGCTCAATTTGTTGAGGTGGTCAAAGGCGATGTTACTACAACAGTTACTGCTACTGGTACCATACAGCCAGTAAAGCAAGTAGACGTAGGAACTCAGGTCTCCGGGGTGGTTGAAAAGATTTATGTGGACTACAATAGTGAGGTTACAGAAGGCCAGCTAATCGCAGAATTGGATAAGACCAACTTAAGAGCAACTTTAGCACAACAACAGGCGAGCTATAATAACGCCGTAAACGATAGGGACTATAAGCAGATCATCTATGACAGGCAGAAAACTCTGTTTGAGAACCAGGTCATCAGCAAATCCGATTATGACGATGCTGTTTACCAACTTAATGCTGCTAAGAATACGGCCGTAGAAAGACTGTCCGATTTGCAAAAAGCCAGGACTAATTTAAGCTATGCAAATATCTATTCACCTATAGACGGAGTTATTTTATCAAGGGATGTAGATGAAGGCCAGACCGTTGCCTCCAGCCTAAGTACACCTACTCTTTTTACCATAGCAAAAGACCTCAAACAAATGCAAGTTGAGGCTGATGTTGATGAAGCCGATATTGGGCAGGTACGAGAAGGTCAACGCGTTTCCTTTACAGTGGATGCATATCAAGGCGAAGAGTTTGCCGGGGAGGTCACTCAGGTGCGATTAAATCCAACAACTACATCAAATGTGGTTACCTACACAGTGGTGGTAAAAGCTGACAATCCCGAACTGAAACTAAAACCGGGATTGACCGCAACTATAGCAATCTATACGGTAGAATTAAAGGACGTGCTTACCCTTGAGGCCAAGGCCGTAAATTTTAAGCCTAATGCCCAATTACTGATGGCCTACAATTCAAATGGGACAACAGATAATCGGCCGCCTCCACCTTCTGGAAATAAAAGTGATACAGACAATGATGGAACTTTACTCTGGATGGAAGAAAATGGTAAAATAAAGCCTATTGAAGTAGTATTAGGCACGAGCGATGGTGTAAATGTTGAAGTGTTAAGTGGCCTGAAGGAAGGCGATAGAATGGTCTACCAGATCAAAGCCGAAGTCGGTACAACAACTGTGCAAGAGGAAGGTGGAAGTGAAAGTCCGTTTATGCCATCAAAACCACCGGGACGTGGAGCACGATAATCAAATAGCATTATGAAGAACAATATCATACATATAGAAGACCTGAAGCGAAATTTCACAATGGGTAATGAGACCGTACACGCACTGAGGGGCGTTTCATTCGATATCGAAGAAGGAGAATTTGTCACCATTATGGGCTCAAGTGGTTCGGGAAAGAGTACACTTTTAAATATACTCGGTTGTTTGGACCAACCTTCATCCGGCCGCTACGATATTAATGGAGTAGCAGTGAGCTCGCTCAATAAAAATGAGCTCGCAAAAATAAGGAACGAGAAAATCGGATTTATTTTCCAATCCTATAATCTCTTACCGAGAACCACAGCCTTGGAAAATGTAGAGCTGCCGTTGCTGTATAATAGTAGCGTTAAAACCCAAGAGCGAAAGGAAAGGGCCTTAAGTGCATTGGAAAGAGTAGGGCTTGCAGATCGATTACACCATACCCCTTCGGAATTGTCCGGAGGACAACAACAGCGCGTTGCTATTGCACGTTCGCTGGTCAACGACCCCGTTGTAATATTGGCAGATGAAGCTACTGGGAATTTGGATACACGAACATCTTATGAGATTATGTCCGTTTTCCAAGAATTAAATGAGCAGGGAAAAACCATAGTTTTTGTGACTCACGAACCTGATATTGCCAATTTCAGTAAGAGAACTATTGTCCTAAAAGATGGAAACGTTCTAAAAGATCAATACAATAATAGGGTAAACCATGCCGCCAATATGTTGTTGGCCATGCCCATAGAAGACTGATATGAGAATTTTAAATCTACTTAAGATCGCACTGAAGGCCATAGCCCTAAATAAGGTAAGAGCCTTACTTACCATGTTAGGAGTCATCATTGGTGTGGCCTCCGTAATCGCAATGTTGGCTATTGGGGAAGGTTCGAAGGAAAGCATCCGGACCCAAATTTCTAGCATGGGATCTAATATGATCACTATCAGACCCTACGCGGAAAGGCAGGGTGGTGTACGTTTGAACAGGGACGATATGCAGTCTTTGACCATGGACGATTATAATGAACTGGAATCAAAAGCAACGCTGTTGAGTTATATTTCACCCCAGGTAAATGGTAATGGGCAGGTTATAAGTGGTTCCAAAAACTGGCCATCCAGTATCTACGGGGTGAATCCAGATTACCTTTCCATAAAAGTTTGGGAGGTAACCGATGGCAGTATGTTTACCGATGCAGAAGTTAAGTCAGCTTCAAAAGTAGCAGTAATAGGGCAGACTGTTGTAGAGAATTTGTATACGGAGGGCGAAAACCCTGTGGGTCAAATGATTCGTTTTAACAATATCCCTTTCAAGGTGATTGGGGTCTTGAGTGAGAAGGGGGAAAACACTTTCGGGCAAGATCAGGATGATGTTGTGCTGTCACCCTATACAACCGTACAAAAAAGGATATTGGCTATAGACTATCTGCAATCTGTGGTAGCTTCGGCGGTTAGTGAGGAAGATGCCGCTGCGGCTGTGGAGGAAGTTAACGAGATTATGCGTGAATCTCATAGGTTAGGCGCAAATTCCACCGATGATTTCGAGGTACGTTCTATGGATGAACTAATCTCCACCTTTAGCTCAACAAGTGAGATGTTAACCATACTATTGGTGGCCATCGCCAGTATTTCCCTACTGATTGGAGGTATTGGTATCATGAATATAATGTACGTATCAGTAAAAGAACGCACAAGGGAAATCGGGTTAAGACTGGCAATTGGTGCTAAAGGCACGGATATATTGATCCAATTTTTAATTGAAGCCATCTTAATAAGTATTACTGGTGGAATAATAGGTGTAATTTTAGGCCTTGGTTCTACCTACGGCATAGAACAAATATTACGCTGGCCTACGAGCGTAACTAGCTATTCGATTATAATATCCTTTGCGGTCTGCGCTATAACGGGTATCTTTTTCGGATGGTATCCTGCAAGAAAGGCGTCGGTATTAGATCCAATCACCGCATTGCGTTATGAGTAAGTTAACTCACGACAAGCAAAGCAGGCATTTAAAAAAGAACAACCGAAAAAATTGAGGTAGCTTCGGAGCATTTAAATCTCGATCAGCGGGTAAAAGAAATGAATTAATGCAATTGACCAAAAAAACTATAGGTTTTCCGTTACTCCATGGTTTGGCATGGCTATTATTATTTTTTATGCCCTATTTGCTAATGCAGGGTCAGGACCAAGATCAGGTCCTCTCCCGGGTGCTCATCCACTCCTGGATACCGCTTTGTTTTTATGCCCTGATCTTTTATTTGAATTATCTGTACTTTATTGATCGATTTCTGTTTAATCGACAAACAGTCCTTTTTTTATTGATCAATTTAAGTTTGATCGCTATTTGTGTTTGGATAAATCAGGAACTCAAGGACTATCTTTCAGAAGTGCTGGTTAATCGTAACCGAAACAACAGACCGCCTCGTACCTTGTTTTTCTATCTGGATATTATTGCTTCTACAGTACCGCTTGCCTTTGCCATTGCCCTAAAGACTACGGAAAGATGGATGAAAACGGAGGTTGAACGCAAAGAGGCACAACACGTTAAACTACAATCCGAGATTCAACACTTGAAATATCAATTGCAGCCTCATTTTTTCTTCAATTCCCTGAATACAATTTACGCTATGGTAGATAGTGCTCCGGAAAAAGCTAAAGAAAACATTCACAACTTGGGAAAGCTAATGCGCTACCTTCTATACGACACAGAAACCGAAAAAGTACCCTTGCAAAAGGAAATCGATTTTATGAAGAAGTACATTGAACTCATGAAGCATCGGTTCTCTGATAAAATCCAAATATCATATACCTTTCCCGAAACATCCTATAACTTTGAGGTGGTACCATTGCTTTTTATAACTTTAGTAGAAAATGCCTTTAAACATGGGATTCCGGCTAGTAAATCGGCCACCTTATCTTTTACGATGGAGATAAAGGACAGTTCTTTAGTCTTTAGGGCCGTAAACCCTGACTTACCAAAAAACAAAGAGGATAAAAGCGGATCGGGTATTGGTTTGGAGAACCTGAAGAAACGATTAGAGTTGCTGTATCCGAATCGACATAGTCTTACATACGGAGTGGAAAATGATATTTTTTCTGCCGTATTGACACTTGAAACCTAAATAAGATATGGTAGCCACCAAAATAAGCTGTATCATAGTAGACGATGAACCTATGGCCTTGCAACTAATAGAGGGCTATGTTTTAAAAACGCCTTTTCTCGACTTGCGAAAAAAGTGTGATAGTGCCATAGCTGCGTTGACCTATTTGGAGACCGAGTCTATTGATCTGATTTTTTTGGATATTCAAATGCCCGATCTCACCGGGATCGGACTGTCCAAGCTCGTCCCTAATAATACACGGATCATCTTTACCACTGCCTTTAGCGAATATGCACTGGAAGGCTTTAAGGTAAAAGCGATCGACTACCTGTTAAAACCATTTGACTACGCCGAATTCCTGACCGCAGCCACAAAGGCTAAAGAATGGTTTGGGTTGGTCAAGGGCCAATCCTTGCACCGAGAGAGTAACGAACCGAGTAAAAATTTTTTATTCGTCAAATCGGATTACAAGCAATTGAAAATCAATTTAAACGAAGTACTCTACTTTGAAGGATTAAAAGATTACATAAAAATCTGGCTCAAAGACAGGCCTCGCCCTATTTTGACCTTGATGAGCCTCAAAAGCTTAGAGGAAGAACTTCCAAAGGATCAATTTATGCGTGTGCACCGGTCATTCATTGTTGCCTTGCAGGCCATAGATACTATTGAAAGAAGCCAGATCCTGATAGGTTACAAGCGAATCACAGTTACGGAAAACTATAAGCCTGATTTTTTGGAATATATTTCAAAAAATAGCCTGGAGTAAAGAATGAAATTACTTTTATAATGCATGCCTACGCTAGGTTAATGAATCTCAATTATCAACCCTTGGATTCCTTTGAATCCTGATACCCTTTATAAGCTATTCCAAAACTGGCAATGGAGCCAAAGACTCCTATTAACCAACTCTCCGTAAACAATAGTCCAATTCCGGCGATCAAACCTATAGACCTAATGATCAATCCCAGGTTTGAAGATGATTTATTTTTATTCATGTTCTTTATAATTGATCCTAATATTATAAAGTGTTCTTGCCATGCAACTGACCGAAATATTATGCCAAAACCAGTTCTATCCTCTACTGGCAAAAGGCGTCCGATCTACCGGCAGGTCTATTTTCGCGAGAATTTCGTTTAAATTCTTTAGCGAATCCTTATCGATAATCTGAGTATTGATCGTCAGCTCCTTTTTATCCGTCTTCAATATATAGTCCCCGGCAAACTTCTTGATCCAGTAGATTTCCGACATATTGATCTTCTTACCAAAGGGGTAATTCACTGCGATTTGGTCTTTAGTAATTTTCAAATATTGGTTTCTCCATTCATAGAAGTATTGTCCCAGATATAACAATGCCATGGCAAGAAAGAATCCATCCATCCAATTGACATAGTCGTTAAATATCCATTTGAGAATACTGATTGTTAGCCAGAGAAGGCCAACAAAAAGGTTGGCCCTAAGTCGTTTTTTGGTGTACTTGATCTTCATTTTAAAACTATACGCTTGGGTTGACTAACAGACTATCTTTAAAAACTCCAATAAAAGTTTATCTGTATTTTTTCGTTCTTTCGTCTTCAATAAGTCCGCTCCAATTGAGACCAAAAGCAAAGTCATATGTATTTCCCTCTGTATCTGTGTAAGCAGTCATATCCCGGGAAACGTCTTCAAACTGGGTCTCTACCGTCAGCATATCAGAGGGCATCTGAAAAGGCAACAATCCTGATGGTTCAAACTTGCCCGAAATTATTTCCATCAAAGCCTGATCTTGTACGCCCATGTGAATCAATATAGCAGCGGCACTTGTCTCAATTTCAGAGAATATCATCGGTTTAGATACTTTTACGACCACTATCACTGGCTTTTCTCCCATTTTATTTTTTGTATTATTCACCAGCTCCATGTCCGTACTATTTACCGTCTTTACGCTTTTGTCCTTATAAGTTCGGTTAGTAAAGTTTTCCAGGGGACTGCCTCCTGCCAAACTGGCTTCCCTTGCGGTTGAAGCCACATATGGCCTGTATTGCAAACTAATGGGCACATAACCATTACCTCCGTTTGCCAAATCGGCTTCGTCGTAACCGACCCCTCCATTCGGACTTTGAATTCCCACCAGGGCAAAGTCGGCATCGACTGGCTTATCTACTACTTCAAAATACTGAGCTACTGCTTTCAAATTAAAGGGAGTTTCTGTTTTCTCCGGAGTAACATTACCAAACCAGTTGGTACTTGGGGCTATGTAGCGTTGTGGAATATAGACCTTTTGTTTTTCTTTCAAAGGAAGCGTATTTGCCTGGTTTTTCAGCATTACTACAGAGCGCAATTGTGCCTCAAAACCCGCTTTCATAAAGTCGGGATTACCCACTACGGTTTTAGTCTCTTCAATATCTAAATAAGGATTTTCGAAAAGACCTGCACGGAAAATGTTCTTTAATAAACGAACGGCAGAGCTTTCAAATCTCTCTCGCATATAAGTTTCATCGTGTTCTTTAACGCCTAGTTCGTAAGCAGCAATTACCGGTTTCATATCATTATTGCCACCAAATTGATCCATCCCGGCATCTATGGCTTTGTAATGACGTTCAGCAACCGAGAGTTCTTCTACTCCCCACGGTTTTCCCTGAAATTTCCCGATAGAAGAAACATCGCCGGTGATGCCCCAGTCGGTGCAGAGCACACCATCGTAACCATATTTACCGCGTAAAAGTTCGGTGATCAAATATTTGTTATATCCATTGGCGACAGCTTCTCCTTCACCGTCAGAAATGGTGTAGTAAGGCATTACAGCAGATGCCATCCCGGTAGCGCCTTCCAGATTAAAAGCACCTTCCGTGAAAGGTTGTAAGTGATCTTTGATGTTATTTCCGGGATAAACTGCATAAGCCCCATAGCCAAAGTGTCCGTCACGCCCGCCCTCTTCAGGACCGCCACCCGGCCAATGCTTGACCATGGTATTTACACTTTCAAAACCCCAATCTCCTCCTTTGGAAGATTGAAACCCATCCACATAAGCTCTGGCCAAATCAGTTGCCAAATTGGGATCCTCACCCATTGTACCATCAAAACGGCTCCATCTTGGCTCTGTGGCAAGGTCGATTTGCGGCGATAATGCTGTTGCGATGCCTAAGGCTCTGTATTCTTTGGAGGCGATATCGCCAAATTGCATCATCAGGGAAGGATCAAATGACGCAGCTATGCCTAAGGTTCCCGGCCATAGGGATATTTCTCCTCCTGCTCCTTCATTGAATTCAGCATATTTGTCGCTTCCATGGCGTGGATCTGAACTGGTATTAACTGGTATCCCAAGGCCAATTCCTTCCACATGGGCTTGTACATTGTTATTCCATTGAGCGGACACCTCTGCGCTCTCCACACTGGTGATCAAAACATGCCTCAGGTTGTCTTCCGTCAAAAACTTCTTTTGATCGTCTGACAGGTCACCGGGTAAGGCCCCACTTTCTTCATAGGGCTTTCCTCCGTAACTGGACCCTCTTCTTCCTACCGCCGGAATGGCCTGATGTCCACTGTAAAGCATCAAACCCGCGATTTGCTCTACAGACATTTTGGAAGCAAGGTCTTCTGCTCTTTGCTTAACTGGTAAACGCCAGTCTTCGTAATCATCCAACTCACCATTCTGATTCAAATCCTTAAAGGCATAACGGTCCTCAGTCAAGATCTTCACTCCCGAATTGGCATTATAGCCCAAAGTGCTGCCATCTTTATTGATCACTTTTATGAATCCATCCATGGTTTCTGTTGTGTACTTTTCACT
>JABDQM010000236.1 GCA_013042315.1 Flavobacteriaceae bacterium
GCAATAGGCAAAAAAAATTACCTTTGCCACCGCTTAGTTACGGTGGTTGTAGCTCAGTTGGTTAGAGCGCTGGATTGTGGTTCCAGAGGTCGCCGGTTCGAGCCCGGTCTTCCACCCAAAAGCAAAAAAGTCCTGCTGTTATCAGCGGGACTTCTTTTTTTTCACCTGATAGTAGGTATTTACCTATCTGAGAAGATCTAAAATCGTCGGTGTTGACTTAATCTATAGGTTTCCTATTTTGACATCTTGTCTACTACCACACGTTCACTTCTATTTGCGACTGCCCAGGCCGTGTGGAATACTAATTTGGTTCTGTTGGTCAGCAGGTCGTAATTTATCTTATCCGGAGTATCTCCAGGCCTATGGTAGTCATCGTGAGTTCCGTTGAAATAAAAAATTATCGGAATGTTGTTTTTCGCAAAGTTGTAATGATCGCTTCTGTAATAAAAACGGTTGGGGTCATTCTCGTCGTTATAGGTATAATCCAATGTTATGTTGGTGTATTTCTCATTGATCTCCTCGGAGAGTTCATGAAGGTCGGAACTCAGCTTGTCTGAACCGATAAGGTAAACGTAATTCCGATCACCTTCTCTCTTCGGGTCGATTCGCCCAATCATATCGATGTTGAGATTGGCTACCGTTTGCTTCAAAGGGAATACAGGATTGTAATCCGTATAATATCGCGATCCCAGCAAGCCTTTTTCTTCTCCCGTTACATGCAGG
The DNA here is from genome assembly GCA_013042315.1 of Flavobacteriaceae bacterium. Lineage (GTDB taxonomy): Bacteria > Bacteroidota > Bacteroidia > Flavobacteriales > Flavobacteriaceae > Muriicola. The sequence continues at coordinate 724 of JABDQM010000236.1, forward strand.
AACACCACTGAACGCTTTGGTCCTTGTCCGGCTTCAACGGCTGCTTGAAAAGCTTCTGCTATCTCAAGTAAGGCAACAGATCCCGATCCATCATCGTCTGCCCCATTGTTTATACTTCCGTCTTTAGAAACTCCAATATGATCTAAGTGAGATGAAATGACCAGATATTCGTCAGGTTTTTCAGATCCTTTGATATACGCCACAACATTTTCTGTAGAGATGGGTTCATTACTGCTTTTCAGGGAGGCTACCAGTTCGGTTTCTTGCGTCAGGGAACCTTTGAGATCATTGAATTTGGTAAAGATGGCAGTGGCCATAGCCTCATTGATCAAAATTAAGGCGGGATTGTTTGCATCCGCTTCAAAGCCCAGCCTACCACTGTCGTTGTTTTTCATTCGCTTATAGTACCGTCCATAGCGATTAAAATTTTCAGAATCAACAAAGAGAATAGCCTTAACACCTTTGGCCTTTGCAGCCTCTAATCGTTTATTTGGCCCTTCAGACATATTACCCCATGAGGAACGCTTATCCGTTCCGCTTAGTACAAAAGTACCGTCCTCATTCACAGGTTCACCTGCTTTCATCAAAACAACTTTTCCTTGAACATCCAATCCGGTGTAATCTGAATATCGAGGATCATCAATGCCAAAACCTGCATAGACTACCTCATTAAAAGCACCTTCCAAGGGAGTAAAAGTGATAAAATCCTCACCCAGGGTGTAATCCGCCCCATTAATTTGTAAAGAACCATTTGGTAATTTGGCCATTTCAAGAGGAACCTTTTGAAAATAGTCTCCGTTAGCCTGGGCCGCCGGAATCTCCAGATCTACATAGTGCTGTCTCAGATAATCGACAGCCTTTTTCTGACCCGGCTTACCCGTTTCCCTGCCTTCAAACTCATCAGAGGCATAAGTGTACAGATGCTCTTTAAGTTCATTTTCGGTGATGGTAGCCGCATAAACAGCAGGATCTACTTTGGTAGTTGCAGCAGCTGTGGAATTAGTCGTTTTACTTGTGGAATTACAGCTGGCCATCAGCAACAGGCCAGCAAAAGAAAGGTATTTTATCATGGTGATTTTTTCAAAGTGGCCCAAAAATAAGTAAAACATTCTGAAAAAGCGTATAAATGATTCTTAAAACTCAGTGTGATTTTTAATGGGTGAGCCCCTGATTTTCAGAGTGTTTTATTCGCAGAAAATAAGAAAGGTACTTCCAGTTTCCGGCTTGTGATTACAAAGAAAGAAATGTACTTTGCAAGTCTAATTCAGTAGCTTATGAACTTTCAATGGGAAGGGGTGATGCCCGCCGTTACTACCAAATTTACCAGCGATGATACTTTAGATCTGGACTTGTTTCTGAAGAATGTTCAAGCCCAGATTAAGGCCGGTGTAAAAGGAATTATCCTAGGCGGCACCCTGGGCGAAGCGAGCACTCTGGAAGAAGGAGAAAAAGAGACCCTGGTAAAGGCAACCGTCGAATTTGTAGCTGGAAATGTTCCCGTGATTGTGAATATTGCCGAACAGTCGACCCGCGGCGCCCTAAAAGCTGTAGCACTTGCAGAAAAATACGGGGCAAACGGACTCATGGTGTTGCCTCCTATGCGTTACAAGGCAAATGACGTGGAAACAGTAACGTATTTCTCTGAAATTGCCAACAATACTTCCTTACCAATCATGATCTACAACAATCCTGTGGATTACGGTATTGAGGTGAGTCTGTCGATGTTTGATGAATTGATTCGTTTTCCAAATATACAGGCAGTTAAGGAGTCTACACGGGATATAACTAATATCACCCGCTTGAGAAACCGTTTTGGTGATCGTCTGAAAATCCTGTGCGGTGTAGATACCCTTGCCCTGGAAAGCCTCTTGGCGGGAGCAGATGGTTGGGTGGCCGGTTTGGTATGTGCTTTTCCCAGGGAAACAGTGGCCATCTATAAATGGATAAAGGAAGGGAAGCACCATGAAGCCCTTGCTCTTTACCGTTGGTTTATGCCGCTTCTGGAGTTGGACATCAATCCCCAATTAGTACAGAATATCAAAATGGCTGAAGTAACCACAGGGCTGGGGTCAGAATATGTCAGAGCTCCCCGTCTTCCGCTTCAGGGAGAAGAAAGAAAGCGGGTACAAGGGATTATCGATGAGGCGATGGCTAGTAGACCTGATATTAAAATTTAAATTAAACCGGAAATCAAACAAGCATGTTAGACGGAAAGAATATTATTGGATATGATCGTACACAAAGGGGTTCTATCACTTTCAGAACAATAAATCCAGTCCTGAATAAAGAGAATGACGTCCTGTTTTATGAAGCTTCCCAAGAGGAAGTAGAACAGGCTGTTTCCCTTGCGCATAAAGCTGCACTATTTTATTCAGAAACAACTCATAACGATCGGGCTGCATTTCTCAGGACCATTGCCGATGAGATCATGGAACTGGGGGAAGATCTTATTGAAGTATACTGTAACGAATCAGGTTTGCCTGAAGGCAGAGCCAAGGGGGAGAGGGGCCGGACGGTCAATCAACTAAAGCTCTACGCTGAACTCCTGGATGATGGTTCATTTGTGGAAGCAAGTATTGATACTGCAATGCCGGACAGAGAGCCAAATCCCAGAGTGGATCTGCGAAAAATGATGGTACCTCTTGGCCCGGTGGCTGTGTTTGGTGCCAGTAACTTTCCCTTGGCGTATTCCTCGGCCGGGGGGGATACGGCTAGTGCTCTGGCAGCCGGTTGCCCCGTAATTGTTAAAGGTCATCCTATGCATGCCGGAACCGGAAGTATGGTGTCGTCTGCCATTATCTCGGCAGCAAAGAAAAGTGGTATGCCTGAAGGAGTCTTTTCTCACCTCAACAGTAAGGGATATGCGGTAGGGGAGGCCCTGGTAAAGCATTCACAGATTAAAGCTGTGGGATTTACGGGTAGCCATGGAGGAGGACGAGCTCTGTTCAACATGGCCGCTGAAAGGGAAGAACCTATTCCGGTTTTTGCCGAAATGGGAAGTGTAAATCCTGTTGTCTTTCTACCGGAAATACTGAAAAAGGAAAAAGAAAAATGGGCAAAAACATTAGCCGGCTCAGTAACCCTGGGGAGTGGTCAATTCTGTACCAACCCGGGAATAATGATGGGAATAAAGGGCTCAGAATTGGAGCAGTTTGCAGAAATCCTGGCGGATGAAATTCTTGATATTTCACCATCCAGTATGTTGCATCCAGACATTGCAGGGAAGTACGAGGAGGGCAGGAAAATGATGCATGCTCAGGAAGGTACTGCAGTTGTAGCCCAGTGGAAAGAAAAGACCAAACCCAATGTGGGGAGGCAAGCGATTTTAAAAGTCAGTGCCTCAGAATTCCGGGAGAATCCCAAACTCCATCAGGAGGTTTTCGGGCCATTTTCTCTCTTGGTAGAGTGTTTGAATATAGAGGACCTCGAGCGTTCTGTAGCCCTTTTAGAGGGTCAGCTTACGGCATCAATTATTGGTACTTCGGATGAACTTAAGGGGTATGATTTTCTAATTGGACAGTTAAGGGACAGGGTAGGACGTCTGATTTTTAACGGCGTACCCACGGGCGTTGAAGTTTGTGCCTCTATGCATCACGGCGGACCTTATCCGGCTACTACAGATAGTCGATTTACGGCAGTTGGCCACGATGCCATCAAACGATGGTTAAGACCAGTATGTTATCAGAACTGTCCTGATACCCTATTGCCGGTAGCCCT
>JABDQM010000242.1 GCA_013042315.1 Flavobacteriaceae bacterium
TCTTTTGGAAGTAATTTTTTCTAGCTCCCTGTTTAAAATAGATTCCTGAAGTGAAAAATATCGTACTTTCTGTGCTTCTAAACCCTTGAGATCGGCAGACAATATATTGTTTTGCACCTCAGCAGGCTGCCAATACTGTGTTTGCCCCACTACGTAAAAGCAGGCAAATAACATGGTTATTGGCAAAACAAGACGTAGTTTTGTGGTCATTCGGGGACTTTAAAACTTTAAAAATAAGCCTTTTTATTATTTTAAGTGTGTGGTAACAGTTCAAAGCATATCTAAATACGATAAAAGCCAGGCTTCTGTCATCACCATTGGGACATTTGACGGTGTCCATATAGGGCATAAGCTAATACTTGAACGTCTCATAAATGATGCCAGACTCAATGACAGGGTGGCCTCGGTCCTTACCTTCTTCCCTCATCCGAGAATGGTTTTACAAAAAGATTCGGATCTGAAACTCCTCAATACGATCGAGGAAAAAAAGAAGATCCTTGAAGAATTGGGAATCGATTACTTAATTATCCAGCCCTTTACAAAGACCTTTTCCAGGCTTAGTGCCACCGCCTTTGTGAGGGATATGTTGGTGAATGCCCTCCACGCCAAAAAGGTCATCATCGGCTATGATCACCGCTTTGGCAGGAACAGAAATGCGAACATCAATGATCTCATTGCTTTTGGAAACGCACTCGATTTTGAAGTTGAAGAAATTCCAGCCCAGGAAATTGAAGCTGTAGCCGTAAGTTCCACAAAGATTCGAAATGCCCTACTTGAAGGCGATGTAGTTACTGCCAACTCCTATCTGGGCTACAATTATATGCTGACCGGCAAAATAATCAAGGGGAAGGGACTGGGAAGGCAACTCGGTTTTCCTACGGCCAACCTCAACATCAAAGAGACCTATAAGCTCATCCCCAGAAATGGGGCCTATGTCATCGAGAGCCATATAAATGGTGAGAGGGTTTACGGGATGATGAACATCGGCTTTAACCCCACAGTAGATGGACAAGATCAGAGTATTGAAATTCACTTTCTCGACTTTAAGGAAGATCTATACAATAAGACTATTCAGGTAAGTATTCTTCAATGGATCAGGGAAGAGCAAAAGTTTGATACGCTGGACGAACTAAAAGAACAGCTCAAGAGGGATCAGGAAACAACACGTAGAATAATTTCAGCATAGATGTTAAGGCAGCAGCTATTTAAACGGATAGACAATAGCGCTCTGATTGTATTCCGCATCTTCTTCGGCCTCCTTATTAGCTTTGAAAGTTTTGGGGCCATACTTACGGGCTGGGTCCGAAGAACACTTATAGAACCCTCTTTTACCTTTTCTTTTATCCATTTTGAATGGCTTCAACCCCTTCCGGGAAATGGGATGTACTTCTATTTTATCCTCATGGGGGTTCTGGGTATTTTCATTGCCCTTGGGTATAAATACAGGGGGAGTATCATCCTTTTTACTCTTTTGTGGACTGCAGTTTACCTCATGCAAAAAACAGCTTACAACAATCATTATTACCTGCTGATCCTCATATCTTTTTTAATGTGTTTTCTGCCTGCAGAACGCTATGCCTCCCTAGACAGCAAGAGGGATCCCTCCCTCCTTTCAAACCACATGCCCGCATGGGTAAAGTGGACCATTATTCTTCAGCTTTTTATTGTTTATACCTACGCAGCGATCGCAAAATTGTACGGAGACTGGCTCGATCTTTCTATCATCGCCATTCTGATGAAAGGAAAAGCTACCTATCCTCTTATTGGCGAGATCCTGCAAGATCCCTTCCTGCATTCAGCTATCGGTATTGTTGGAATCTTCTTTGACCTCTTGATCGTCCCTGCCCTTTTATGGAAGCCCACAAGGAAGTGGGCATTTGGCTTTTCCATTTTTTTCCACCTCTTTAATTCAATCGTATTTCAAATTGGGATCTTTCCCTATCTGGCCCTGGCTTTTAGTGTGTTTTTCTTTCCGCCCGAACAAATCCGGAAATTATTTCTCAAAAAAAAGGAACCTTTTACTGCTCAGGAGACCCGCGTTCCCGGGTACAAAAATATTCTGATCGCCGGACTGGGGATCTATTTTCTAGTGCAATTGGCCTTGCCGCTGAGGCACTATTTTATCACGGGAGATGTGTTGTGGACAGAAGAAGGCCATAGGATGAGCTGGAGAATGATGCTGAGAACAAGGGCGGGAATTATTCAATTTACGATTGTAAACAAAGAAACCGGAGAATCATCGACCATTCCTCCCGGACTATTCCTCAGTCGAAGACAGCAGGAGAAAGTAGCATGCTATCCGGACTATATATGGCAGTTTGCTCAATTTCTAAAGAAGGAATACGCCAAAAAAGGTCAAAATATAGCTGTTTATGCCAAGGCCAGAGTAAGTATCAACGGTCGGCCGCTACAGCCTTTTATCGACTCCTCCATTGATCTTGCTGCTGAGGAATGGGATCATCTTAAACACCACAACTGGATCCTTCCTTCTCCTTTAGCTCTCGAAAAAAATCATTCAGGGGGCCGCCCAT
>JABDQM010000252.1 GCA_013042315.1 Flavobacteriaceae bacterium
CACGAGATAAGGGAAGCCACCTTTGCAAAATATGAGCTGAGCTGTATGCATATCTACCACAGTCTTGGGAGGGTGGAAACAGGCGAAATATGCCTCTTTGTCTTTGTTTCTGCTCCGCATCGCAAAGTGGTCTTTGATGCCTTGCACTATCTGGTGGAAGAGATTAAAGCTGAGGTGCCGGTTTTTGGCAAGGAAGTCTTTGATGATGAGTCCTATCAATGGAAAGTGAATAACTAAGAGATGGTCGATATAACACATAAGGATAATACGCTCAGAACGGCTATCGCCGAGGCTGTTGTAGAAGTGAGCTCACCAGAAACCATACAGGCAATCAGAGAGAAAAGGGTACCGAAAGGAGATGTCTTTGCGATGAGCAAGGCAGCCGGACTACTAGGCGTGAAAAAAACCGCCGATCTTTTGCCCGATTGCCATCCGCTGCCGATTGAATACACAGACATCCGCTACGAAATAAAGGAACTTCAGATCAGGATCACCATCACAGTTAAGACCCATTATAAAACGGGTGTAGAAGTAGAGGCCATGCATGGGGCCAGCGTTGTGGCCCTTAATCTTTACGACATGCTCAAACCCATAGACAAGGGAGTGGAAATCGCCAGGATCCGCCTGATAAAAAAGACAGGTGGAAAATCGGATATCAACAAGAGATAGTCCCGTTATTTTCTTATGGCCCAGATCTCGTACATGGGCTCACCACGGCTGTTCTTCCCCGTATGGTGCCAGTCGTTGCCCTTGCGTTCGTAATTAAAATTCAGTGAGGCGCCTACCCGACTATTATCCCGGGAGAAATAAGCGATATTTTCGGTATAGACACCATCCTCAGAAGTAAAGGAACCTCCTCCCGTTCCCGAAAATCGCATGGTTTCAGTATGGTAGGCGATCCATTGAAAATGCCCATCCATTAGAAATTTTAAAGTCTTTCTGGGATTAGATTCTCCTCTTCTGTCCTGTCCGGTATCAGGGCCTCGTGTTGCAAAGAGCCAGGCTCCGTCCAGATCCTGATCCTTACTTTTTACCTGCTTCAGACTAACTTGTTTTCCTTCATTCAGCATGAGTTTGTCACCGTCCATAGAATAAGAAAATGCCATCGCTTTAGCCCCATCCTTTTCAAAGGCTGAATTAAATTCGAGTTGCACTTTTATGGAGTCTCCCTCGACCGTATAAAATCCCCCTCGAGTACGGACGAAATCCGGAGCCGTGGTATATTCCGTATACACCAAATAATTACCGTTCATTTTTATTTCGTGAATCAGATCCGGGGATTCAGAATCCGTTCCCAGGTACACACCAGGACCGGGTTGTGCCCAGATAGCTGAGCAAAAAAATGCGATAAGAACTGGCGTCACCAATTTTTTTATTGAGTATTTCATGACATCTTGATTTATACCCTAAGATACAAAGAGTTAAGAAATTAAACCTTCAGATATTTTATTTAGAAAGGTATTTTTTAGATGTGCATATTAAACCTATATTATCATTTAGAAAATTGTATAAAAAAAGCTTGAATTTTACTTTTTTTTGATTTCATTTACACCGCAAAACAGGAAGATTCAGCTCAATCAAAGACATTAACCCGAAAGGAAGTACAGGCGTATAAAAAAAATCTAATCCCGCACCTATTTAATGAACATTAAATACATCGATCTGATCGATCAAAGTTATTATTTCCCTCAGGAGGAGTTTACCCTGGAGGAGGATAATCTCCTATTTCACGGTATTCCCCTGAGATCTCTAGTGGAACAATACGGAAGTCCGCTTAAGTTTACCTATCTCCCCAAGATTTCAAGAAACATCAACAGGGCGAAAGAATGGTTTGCCAAAGCGATAGAAAGACATAATTATAAAGGAAAGTACATCTACTGTTATTGTACGAAAAGTTCACATTTCCAGTACGTGCTGGACGAAGCCCTGAAGAATGACATCCATATTGAGACTTCTTCGGCTTTTGACATCAATATTGTAGAACAGCTTAAAAAGGAGGGAAAGATAAAAGATAATACCTATGTCCTCTGCAATGGTTTTAAAAGGGACAGATACATCCAGAACATCGCTGATCTTATTAACGGGGGGCACAGGAATTGTATCCCCATCATTGATAATTACGAAGAGATCGATTTGCTCAGTGAGGCCATTAATGACCCCTTCAGTATAGGGATCAGGATCGCCTCGGAGGAAGAACCAAAATTTGAATTCTACACCTCGAGACTAGGTATAGGCTACAGAAATATCGTCCCATTTTACGAAAACCAGATCCGGGACAATGATAAGGTGGAACTCAAGATGCTCCATTTCTTCATCAATACCGGCATCCGTGACAATGCCTATTACTGGAATGAACTAACCAAGTGTTTGAAGGTTT
>JABDQM010000254.1 GCA_013042315.1 Flavobacteriaceae bacterium
AGAAGAAGCCTCGGCCAGTTCTGAGCGGGCACTTTCATAGATCGCTGAGGTCTCAAAGGTTTTTTCACTGTTGATATTTCGGATCATGAGCTCCATAAACCTTTTGTTATCACAAAAAATAAAGGCGTTCTCGAGCACTGTGTAGTGGGTAACCTTAAAATTGGAAATAAAGGCGGGAAAAGCCTCTTCCAGTAGAGCGCTTGATGCCAAGACCCCGATCTCCTTTCCCTGGTAGTCGTACACGGAGCTACGCGATTCCTGTAAAAACTCAGACAAGCTCAATGCTCCAAATGTATTGATGATGATCCCTTTATTTTTTCCCTGAAATACGAGGCCTACTTCTTCGGTGGTTTGGAACAAGGCGCCCGCGTCATTGGCCTCAGTAAATTGTCGCTGCTGATTTGCGCCGAATACCGCTTGATCTGTAAACGAAATGGTTAGCAATCCGTCTGCGCTTTCTGGTGCAAGGGAAGCGAGGGTATTAACCACGGGTTGGGTGTGGGAAAAAAGTGATAGGAGGGAAGGCGTGCTATCTGTGACCGTTCCTACACCTGTCCATTGCAGCATGTCTTGTGAAGTCTTAAGGTCTAGTGCCAGGGAGTTGGCCAATTTAGCCCAGTTGGAGCTGTTTTGATTTGCCGCAAGCGCATTCAAGGAATCGAGTTGCGGGGCCTTTAAAAAGAGGGAAACTTCTTTTCCTGGAGCAGGATTTTTTAGGAGAGAGAGTAATTCATCATCGGGATAAGAGGCCGATTTTAACCAATTTTTTTCCGCGATCAGCGTAGAATCTCTGCTGTAAAATCTCAGGGTCCCCGTTTCAGAAGTAAACCAAGGATCAATGACATCTTTCGATTCTTCCGCTGCTTCCGCCTCAACCTTAATACTGTCTATATTTATACTGTCTCTAGTTTGTTCTTTCGGGGCTATTTCAGAAATATAAACGTAAGAAAGACTGTTAGTCGAATTGGGTATCGCCACAAAGTATCCCTGACTTTCAGCTGTAAGCTCCTTTAATTGTCCGAGAATTTGTATCAGCTCATTGTCGTTTTCCCTAACAGACGAAAGCGAAATAAAATCGCAATTCCCCAGATCACGCTTTAAAGAAGCAGGGTCCTTTACTTTAAGGATCAGGGCTGCATTTGCAGGAATGGCTTCTTCTAGAGTGATTTTGGTAGGTTCCAAAGAATTGCAGGCCAAACTGAGGATTGCGATAAGGCCTATCGCCAGGATACTTCTCATGCACTAATTTTAAAACAAATTTAGGGTTTTATAGTTCAAGTGATAATTGATCATTCTTGATTTTAAAACTTTTTCTGTGATAGGGGGTCAGGCCGTATTTGAGAATCGCTTTACGATGTTCCAGGGTAGGGTAGCCTTTGTTTTGCTGCCAGTTGTATACCGGATATTCTTCGTGGAGCTTCCTCATGTATTCGTCTCTTGAATTTTTTGCCAGGACGGAAGCGGCTGCAATGCTCATATATTTACCATCTCCTTTTACGATACACTCGTGTGAATATTTCTCAAAGGGTTTAAATTGATTTCCATCCACAAGGATATGTCTGGGTTCTACGCTAAGGCCGGAAAGGGCTTTGTGCATTCCAAGGATGGAAGCGTTGAGGACATTGATCTCATCCACCGTGGCAGGATCAATATGGACAATACTGTAACTCAGGGCATCGGATAGTATTTCGGCCCCGATAACACTTCTTTGCTTTTCCGAAAGGACCTTTGAGTCATTCAGTATTTCTGAAAGATATCCCGGCGGAAGAATAACAGCCGCGGCAGTAACCGGCCCGGCCAGGCAGCCTCGGCCAGCCTCGTCGGTTCCTGCTTCGTATAAGAAACGGTGAAATTCTCTTAATAAGGCCATTGAATACCCGATTTTGAGGCAGTTAAGAACATAAGGATATGAAATAAATCGTTAAAAGTTTTAATGATAGTTAAGCATATTGCCAATATAATTACATTATTAATAATAAATGACCATAATTTAACAAGCCTTAACCCCGCTTTCACTTCTTGTTTGGAAAATTAACTTATAATTATCATTTTTGCAGCTGGCTAATTCAAAAATCTAATTAAATGAAATCAAAGTTAACATGGATGTTGACACCATTATTGGTGCTCTGCATGAGCTTTTCTTTTGCACAAGAGAAGAGTATTTCAGGTGTTGTGACAGACCAAAGCGGGATGCCTCTACCTGGTGTTGCGGTTTTAGTTGTAGGAACAACAACCGGTACACAAACCGATTTTGACGGAAACTATACTATCTCTGCCCGCGTTGGTGAGGTATTAAGGTATAGTTATCTGGGGCAAAAGACGGTGACGAGAACAGTTGGTGCTGCAAGTACCATCAATGTTCAAATGGAAGATGATGCTGAAGCACTGCAGGAAGTTGTAGTTCAGGGGTATCGTAACTCTACCAAGGAAAAGTCGAGTATTGCATCGGTAACGATCAATGCGGAGACGATTGAAAACAGACCCAATGCGAGTTTTGTCCAGACACTTTCCGGACAGGTAGCAGGTCTTAACATTACCACTTCTACCGGACAGCCCGGTGCCGCTTCTAACGTAAACCTTCGTGGGGTAACTTCCATTAACGGTAACACTCAGCCGCTCTACATTATAGACGGTGTGCCTGTTGATGAGGACAACTTCCGTAGTTTAAACCCACAGGATATCGCTTCAGTTTCTGTACTGA
>JABDQM010000259.1 GCA_013042315.1 Flavobacteriaceae bacterium
TCCCAAGACACTTACCCCCTAGAGACTATAGACACAGCTCCCGCATTTAAAAGCTGTAAAGGCCTTAAAGGAGAAGACCTTCGCGCTTGTTTTTACCGTGAATTTTCCTCTTACATCCAACAAAATCTGATTTATCCCCCAGAAGTAATTCTAAAGAATTTAAATTCAAGAGTGTACACTTCATTTGTGATTAATACAAAAGGGAAAGTGGAGAATGTAATGGCACGCGGAGAGCATCCCGGTCTTGAAGAAGAAGCTATTCGCCTGATCACCGGACTTCCAAAATTTAGCTCCGGACTAAACAATGGTAAAAAAGCATCAACGAGTGTAAATATTCCAATACAATTCAGCCTGCCTCCTAAAAGTAATGAACCCAGAATTGCCTTACCCAGGCCGGAACAATTCAATGATTCAGTTTCTGCAACTCTTGAGCAGGTACCTGTTTTTCCAGGCTGTGAAAACCTGTCCAATTCCGAAGCAAGGAGCTGTTTCAACAAGAAAATGCAGGAACATATACGAGATAATTTCCGATATCCCAGAATGGCACAACTAAAGAATATTCAAGGAACCGTGTATGCGAATTTTATGATCAATATCGATGGCTCTGTCAGTGATATCGACCTGATCGCCCCACATCAGTTACTTGCCGATGAGACAATCCGTATAATTAAACTCTTACCTCAAATTACGCCAGGCAGGCAGGGCGGTAGAAATGTTCGTGTGCCATTTTCCTTCCCCCTATCCTTTAGATTGTTGAGCCCCAAATAGCAGCTTACTAATCATAGAGCAAAAAAAATCCGGAACCTTATGTAAAGTTCCGGATTTAAATTTTTTTTTCTACTCGACTTATAGTTCCAATACAGCGTTTTCTGCACCGGCAAAGTCGTTCCATTGGTAACGATCAGCTTCTGATTCGTTTACGTAAGAACCGTCTACGAGGTAACGGAATTCGTAAGAATTCTCTTTTGGAAGATCAAAAGTACCTTTGAAGTTTCCGTTCTTAAGTTTTTTCAAAGTACTCCCTTTTGGATTCCAGTTGTTAAAGTCTCCTACTACGGCTACTTTTTTTGCGTCTTCTGCAGGTACAGTAAAGGTTACTTTTACCACAGGTTTAGTTTTCAAGTATTGTTTAGAAATTGCCATCTTAATCAGTTTTAAAATTCGACGCAAAATTAATGTATTAAAACCCTCATTTACAATGATTAACGAATAATTATCAAATTCCTAATAATAGGGTAACAAAAAATTGACTTTGGTAAAATATTCCCCTTAATTTTTGAGAGAAGTTAAGGAAGAAGGGGCAGATTTCAGGATTTCCACAATGCTGTTAATATCACTTTCGGAGTTGTAAAGATGAAAACTGAGTCGGATTCCACCTCCACGCTGGGAACAGCACACATTATTGTTGGACAAATACGAATACAACTCATCCCCTCCCCTGATATTTAAAATATTTCCGTGGGTCTCTCTATTTAATAAAGCTTCATTTAGCAAGCCCAAGGCCTGAAATTCTTTGATGGCAATATCCATCAGTTTTGCATTGTGCTTTTCAATATTCTTTATATCCCACTCCATTAGTTTTTTAAGGGAAAAATCGAGGCTCCCGAAACACAAACTGTCCAGATGGCCGGGTTCTAAATGTTTTGCAAGCCTGAATTCCCCCTTTGCCTCCATATTTCCATTCACAGAATTAAAACCTGTGGACTTTGGCCTAAGTCGTTCCGAAGCGCTCTCAGAAAAAAGCATATATCCATTCCCGGTGCCGGATAACAGCCATTTGTATCCGCTCCCACCCAGAATATCGATCCCGGAATCTTCAAAATTAAAATCAAATGCCCCACAAAACTGTGTGCCATCGGCAATCAATAAAAGATCCGGATACTGCTCTTTAATGTATTTAATAAAATCGCCGGAAATCCTCAATCCGTTCTGCCATTGTACCATACTGAATGCAAGTACATCTATATTTTCCTCTTTCAGTTTTTCCTCAATATTGCGTTCTACATTTTCATCCAGTTTGGCGTATGTCAGCTCAAATTCCCGACTCTCAAAAGGCCAGTTTACGGAAGGGTAGTCCGTTTCCAACAAAAGGATATGATTGTCTTTCGGCAAGCCTTCGAGTACCGCATTTAAGGCCAGGGAGAAATTAGGGCTCAGGGCAATTCTGTTTCGATCGCACCCCAAAAATTTCCCAAGGGTGTCTCTAACACCGGAGATCATTTGAAAACTTTCCATTTTCATCTCACTGCCTCCGATTAGGAAGTCGAGATCGTGTTCCTGCCTCCATTCCAAAAGTTCCTCCGACATCAATCCGATGGCCGCGGTATTGGCAAAAAGGGAGTGTTTTACAACCGGAAATGACTTCCTGATACTATCGAAATTCATGAATGCCTGATTTTATCATTGGATCTCGGGTGTTTCTCAAATTCCCTAAGGATTAGTTTTATGGTGATTTTGCTTTCGATTAGGAGGCTCTTAAAATCCGATTTCATCTATCTTTGTAGTTAAAGATAACGATTCAGATGTTCTCCAAGCATAAAAAGGAATCCGGAATAAATCTCGAACAACACGAACAGATCGAATACGCCCAGACGCGAATCAATCAAAAAAAGAATCTGTATCGCCATTTTGTGTGGTTCCTTATAGGCGGAACTGGGTTGGTAATTATCAATAAAGTATTTAAGTACGGAGAAACCTACGATTGGGCATACTGGGTCATAGGAATCTGGAGTATGCTCTTCCTTGTACACCTTGTTAATGTCTTTATCTTAAATCCATTTATGGGACGCGATTGGGAAAGGATGCAAAGGGAAAAACTTGTACTTCAGCAGAAAGAAAAAATAGCGAACCTCCGGAAACAGGTGGAAAAAGAATTTCCCCTGCCTACGGTACCTAAAAAAAAAGTAGATTGAGTACTCTTATTATGATCGCTGCAGCTGCAGAAAACAATGCGCTGGGAAAAGACAACCAGCTTCTATGGCATTTGCCGGATGATTTTAAGCGATTTAAGGCGATGACCACCGGCCACTCAATTATTATGGGACGAAAGACTTTTGAAAGTTTTCCAAAACCCCTGCCCAATAGATTTCATATCATTATTACTCGTGATAGATCGTATACCACCGAGCACGACGCCTGTAAAGTGGTGCATTCATTAAAAGACGCACTATCCCTGGTAGAAAATGAGAAAGAAGCTTATATAATAGGAGGGGGAGAAATTTACACTCAAGCTTTGCCTTTTGTCGATGTAATTGAACTCACCCGTGTTCATCAGAAGTACGAAGCCGACACCTTTTTTCCTGAGATCGATAAGAAAAAATGGAAGCTCTTAAAAGAAGAATATCATCCCTCAGATGAAAAGCACAAGGTATCTTTTAGCTACCTCACCTACGAGCGACATTAAAATTCGAGAAACTCAGCTTGAATCTCACCGGGTTCGCCCTTTAAAAATTGAGACAGCAGATTTACGTCTGTGTTGGTAAAGAATTTGTGTACTCCTTGTCTTTCCTCTGTGCTCAACAAGCCGTGATCTTTGAGAACTCTGAACGTTTGTCTGGCTACAGCTTCTCCACAGTCGATGATCGTGACATGAGCCGGGAGTTCTTCTTTCAGGACCGGAATTAGGTAAGGAAAATGAGTACAACCCAGGACAATATGATCAATTCCTGCCTCCTTCATGGGTTGAATATACTTTCGCAGTAAAGTCCGCACCTCCGGTGATGCTGCCTGTCCTTTTTCGATGAGTTCAACAAGTCCGGCGCCTTCCTGTTCAACGATTTCGATATTGGCGGCGTGGTTCTTTACTGTACTGTGAAATAAGGAACTAGCCAACGTACCGCGGGTTGCCAGCACTCCTATTTTTCCTGAAACCGACTGCAGAGCTGCGGGTTTGATAGCGGGTTCTATTCCAATAAAGGGTAGCGGGTAATTCTCTCTGAGATAGTCTATTGCGTTGGTCGTTGCCGTATTACAGGCTACCACAATGAGTTTACACTGATGTTGCAGCAGCAATTCAGTATTCTTGATACACAGTTCCAGAATGGCTTCCGGAGACTTTTCACCATAGGGGGCATTGACACTATCGGCCAGGTAGATCATATCCTCTGATGGCATTTTGCTTCTGAGTTCTTTCCAGATGGAAATCCCACCAACTCCTGAGTCAAAAATTCCAATCGGCCTGCGATCCAATGCTATATTTTTTGAGTGTACTGCGGTATAAAAATAAAAAAACCGTCCATGTGTGGACGGTTTTTAATGAGGATTAATTTCAAATTAAAATCCCAATTCCTGTTTTACTTCTGCCAGCAGGTCTTTTCCTTTTGCTACTATCAGCCCTCCTCCTTGAGTAGAGTCCATCACGTAAGCTATCCCTTGAGCGGCGGCGACTTTTTCGATAGCTGCCATCGCTTTTTCGGATATTGGCTGGAAAAGTTCGGCCTGTTTCTTGGCCAATTCCTGTTGAGCTGCTTGTTGGGCTTCTCCAATATTTCTTTCAAATCCCTGAAGCTCTACGGCTCTTTTCTCGTTTTCTTCCTTAGTTTTTGCCGATGCTTCACTTTGATACTGAGTGTACTTGTTTCGCAACTCGGTCATTGAGCTTTCAATATCGGCTTTATAAGTTTCCTGTAATTTCTGTAATTCAGCTTGAGCGGCTTTCATCTCCGGCATAGCTGACAAAAGCTCGGTTACGTTGATGTGTGCAACTGTGCTTTGTGCTTTTACAAACCCCGTAGCTGCAACAAATAATACCAATGCTACTGCTACTTTCTTCGCGTGTTTCATGACTTTAAATTTACTATTTGAGTGTTATTATTGAATCCTAATTATTGATCTATTGTATCTTTTTTCTTTTCAGTTTGCTTCGCTCTTTCCGCTTCTTTTTCTTTGCGTCGGGCTTCGCGTTCTTCTAATAATTTCTTTCTTCGCTCTTCATATGCTTTTCGACGTTCTTCTCTGAGCTTTAATTGTTCTGCTCGTTTTTCTTCTGCCGACTGCTTTCGAATATTTTCTGCTTCCTCGGCTTTTTCAAGTCGGTCTTTAAGCGCGTCTGTCATTTCTTCCTCTTCTTCGGCAGCTGCTTTTTCGAATGCCGCTAATCGTGCTTTTTCAGCTGCTTTGGAAGGTTTGCTGACTCTTCTGGTCCTGGCGATACCCCGCAGTACTAATTCGCTGATATCGTGCCTTTTTTCGGAGTACAACATTACAACATCCGCAGATTTATCAAAAATAAAATCGTACTTTTTATTAGCTCCAATTGCCTGTACTTCATTGAACACCTGGTCCTGGATCGGTTGAATCAATCTTTGCTTTTGAAGGACTAGATCTCCATTAGGCCCGAAACGGTCTTGTTGATATTCCAGCATCTCTCTTTCAAGAATCTGAATTTCTTCTGTCCGCTCTGAAATTAATTCATCGGTCAACAATACTTTTTCTGCCATCAGATCTTTTTTCATCTGATCAATGACCCCCTGTTTTTCTTCAATCTCCAGTTTCCACCTTTGAACCTTGTTTCCAAGCTGTTCATTAGCTTCCCTGTATTCTTCCACATTTTCCAGGATATATTCCATGTCCACGTATCCTATCCTCACTCCTCGCTGGGCGGAGGTGTAGAAGGTGGTCATAAACAGTACAATTATTAAAAGAACGTTTGTCTTCATGTTACTTAGGTTTAGTACATAGAAAATATCGTGCCAAAATTACTAAAACTTTTAGAATGAGTGTTTTACCTTTTGTTCCGGGAAGTGAAAATACTAGAATTGCTGACCTATAATAAAATGTGTCTGCCAGCCACTCGGACCATTCCCCGCAGATTGAGGTCTTAGGTCTTCGTCAAATCCGTAGCCAAAATCTATCCCCAGTAAACCAAAGGCAGGCATAAATATTCTTAAGCCCACTCCGGCCGATCTTTTAAGTTGAAACGGATTAAACTGATTAAAATTGTTAAAGGAGTTCCCTGCTTCCAAAAAAGTTAGTCCGTAAATAGAGGCAGAGGGCTTCAGGGTTAGTGGGTACCTCAGCTCCAGGGAGTATTTATTGTACACAATACCACCTTCCTGGCTGAAAGTAATGGGATCTACAGGGGTAAGGGAATTATTTTCATATCCCCTGAGCTGTATAGTCTCACGTCCATCCAGGGTGAAGTTTCGTCCCAGGCCATCTCCCCCGAGGAAGAAACGTTCAAAAGGAACCTGCCCAACATCGCTGTTGTAATTCCCCAGAAAACCAAATTCTACATTTGTCCTGAGGACTAATTTATCTACTAATCTAGTATACCAGTCTCCTTTGAATTTAATTTTGTAGTACTCCAGCCAACGAAAACGCTGCTGATCTACACTTTCCAATTCATCCCGCTCTGCGGTCGTAAGATCGCTGCCAACTTGACTGCGCTCAGTCTGCAGTTCCGTAAGCTCCTCACTCCTTTCCTTTAATGCTGCAAAGTCCTTATCACTAAAGAGAGAATACGGAGGAGTAAACTTTGCCGTTACCTCAAAAATAGACCCTGTAATAGGATAGATCCTGCCCGGTCCTGCTGAGCTCCTCGAGATCCCAAATGTGTAAGCGAGTGAATTTGACTGTCCATTTCCAAAATTAAACAAGCCTGTTCTGTAATTCCTAAAGTCGTACAACTGATAACTCAGCGAGTGCGATATTGTAAAAAAGTCGTCTGGCCATTGTACCCTCTTCGCAAGCCCGAGGGAAACACCTGTTATTGAAAATTGCTGATCCTTATCTACTTCTACCCTACCATTATTGCCGAACGAGGCCAGAAACTGTTGAGTCCTAGAAAGAGACATATTAAAACGAACAGGTTTTTTTCCTCCCAGCCAGGGTTCTGAGAAGTTGAGACTATACACCCGGAAAGTCCTACTTGCCTGTAATCGAAGTGCAAAAGTCTGTCCATCTCCCATAGGGACCGGTTTATAAGCCTCCCCATTAAAGAGGTTTTGAATAGAGAAATTGCTAAAGGAGAGTCCGAGCGTCCCGATAAAGCCTCCTCCACCATAGCCACCCTGTAATTCTATCTGACTCGATCCTGATTCCACCAAACTGTAGGCGAGGTCAACGGTACCGGAGTTAGGGTCGGGATTCTGAATGTCAGGGGCGATTTGTTCTGCATCGAAGAAGCCTAACTGACCTAATTCTCTAACACTTCGAATGATATTTTCCTTGCTGTATTTCTGCCCGGGCCTCGTCCTTATTTCCCTGAACACTACGTGGTCATTGGTCTTGTCGTTCCCGGTAACAGTGACGTGATTTAAAAATGTTTCTTTCCCTTCAATGATTCGGATCTCAAAGTTGATGGTGTCATTCTCGGCGGAAACTTCTACCGGGTTGATCTGGGAAAACAAATACCCGTTATTCTGATACAAATTTGTGAGGTCTTCAGCATCTGGCTTTGTGTCATCAGCTATACGTTCCCTGAGCAGGACACCGTTGTAGGTAGCCCCTTTTTTGATACCCAGAACCTGTGAAAGCTGGCGATCCGTATAGACCGTATTTCCAACGAAGTTGATGTCTCCGAAATAGTATTTATTTCCTTCCTCTACGTTAATTGTGATCTTAATATTTTCATCGTCTACCCTCTCAATGGTATCGGAGAGTACACGGGCATCGCGAAAGCCGTTCTCTGCGTATTTGTCGATCAAAGAAGACAAATCCTCCTTGTAATCTTCCGGGATATATTTGGATTTCTTCCAGAACCTTCCGAGTTTTTTGCGCTTGGTGTTCTTTAGAGCTTTGCGTAATTGACCGTTGGATATTTCCTCATTCCCCTCAAAGACAATATTGGAAATTTTTACCTTGTTCCCTTTGCTTACGTTTATAACCATGCTTTCCGCATTGGTTTCTGAAGTGTCACGAGAGGTAGCAATTATAGCCTTAGCGTTGAGATATCCCTGTTTTTTATACTTATTCTGAAGGTAATTCTTTGTGTTGGCTATTAGGCTTTCAGTAATTTTCTTTCCCTTCTTGAGGTCTGTATCGTCGATAATCTCATCAACCTTTCTCTTTTTCACTCCGTAGATAGTGACCTTAGATAGGGTTGGTCTTTCTTTGATATTGAGTTCCAAAAAAATATCGTCCCCTTCTATATTAGTGATGTAAAAAGAAATATCACTGAACAATTCCAGCCCCCATAGTTTTTTTAACACATCACTGATCTGGTCTCCCGGAACGGTTATAATCTGCCCTTCCCTGAGGCCGGTATAGGTTTTTACAGTCTGTTCGTTATAGCTCTGCAGGCCTGTAATTTCCAGACCTTTTAAAACATACTTCTTCCCGCTATCGTAAGGAATATCCTGTGACAGTAGGGTGCTGGTGGTCAAAAGAAAAAGGAAGGTAGTAAGGAAGAAAGGTAATGTGAGTCGTTTCACACTATTCAATAAGTTGTTCGCTTGTTTTTCCAAATCGTCGTTCTCTGTTCTGGTAATTCTTAAGTGCTTCGGCTAAATGTTCCTCGCGAAAATCGGGCCAAAAGACATCCATAAAATACAATTCGGCATATGCTATCTGCCATAGTAAAAAATTGCTTATCCTGCGTTCACCGCTAGTACGAACAAGCAAGTCTACATCTGGTAAATTATGCGTGTAAAGATGACTATTAATAATGGCATCATCAATATTCTCGGGCGAAATTATATTATTTTTAACTTTGGTGCTAATTTCCCGCACAGCATGTTGAATTTCCTCTCGAGCTCCATAACTCAAAGCCAGGGTTAAGATCATATCCGAATTCTTCGAAGTTTTATCGATCACTTCCTGTAATTCTGAGTGTGCTTTTGAAGGGAGAGACGCTATATTTCCTATGGCGTTGAGCTTAATATTGTTTTTATTAAGCGTTTTGAGCTCTTTCTTCAAGGAGGAGACCAGAAGTCTCATTAGTGTATCAACTTCTTTCTTGGGGCGCTGCCAGTTTTCAGTAGAGAAGGCATAAAGGGTAAGATAATCGATCCCTATTTTAGCGCAGTTTTCTACGGTCTCCCTTACGGCTTTAACGCCGTTTTCATGTCCGAAGATCCGCAATTTACCACGCTGTTTAGCCCACCGGCCATTTCCATCCATGATAATAGCCAAGTGTTTGGGCAAAGGACCCTTTTTTAACTCTTCTATAGTGTTCATCCTGCTTTCTAGTCGAAACAATCGGAACAGACCACCCTACCAAAGGTATAGGTTAGGGTAATGCCTGAAAAAACATACCAATCGTCACTTAAAATATTCCCAAAACGGAATTGTTCAAAATTTGTTCCCGTCGGGTTACTTGCATCCAGGTTGTCTGTAAAGGTATACCGCGCTCCTACTTCGGCACCAAGAATCAGGAATTGATTTATCCTGTATTTAGCTCCTACGGTCATAGGAATGGCAAATGAACCATCCTTTTGCCCGGTTTCCTGCAGTGTTCCTGCATCAAAATAATTAAAATCATAGCGAAAATACGCAATTCCTGAATAAAGGTATGGAGTAAATGCCTGAGAAAGTGAATGTAGGTTGTATTCGACGAAATTGAGTTCCAGGCCTGCGGAAACTTCCAGTAAAGAGTGGTCCAGGACATAGCCCCTTTGTTGTCTGGAAGCCATGTCAGATTTGGAATCATCAGCTGTAAAATTTCCGTAGAAGGCACTTGCGCGCCAGGCATATCTCTTACTTTTATTCCACTTAAAGACTCCTCCAAAGGCTGGTCCTGTCGGAGATATAAATCGCATACTTCCCACATCCCCAATATTGTTGAGGCCCCCGGCCATCAAACCAATTTCATAGGTCTGGGCATTGGTTTGCATAATAAATAGCATAAAAGCGATACAAGACAGTACTCTCATTTTCTCAAAAAATGGGCAAATATAGGCCATAATACCGTGTGAAATGGATGAACTCAAGATCTTTCGCTTTCTCAATAAACAGGTAAATGGTGTATTTATTGTTTTTTGGGTCAATTGCGCTTGTCCTGACCCCACAATAATTTGTTTCGGATCGTCTTTAAAAAGCTTTCGGAGGCGTATTCTATCATTTTGACGCTAAAGTTTGTCTTTTTGATCAACAACTCTTTTCCATTGTCGATGGTGGCCAGTCTGGAATCCAGCGAAACCATGTGCTGGTCTTCCCTCCCTGATACCTTTATTCTGATTTCCGTATCATCTGAAATTACAAGCGGACGAGCATTGAGATTATGTGGGGCTATAGGTGTTATTACGAGGGACTGTGCAGTGGGTGTCATCACGGGACCTCCACAACTCAGCGAATAACCCGTAGAACCTGTGGGGGTTGAGATAATCAGGCCGTCGGCCCAATAGGATGTTAAATATTCGTCATTGAGATATGTCTCAATCGTGATCATGGAGGTTGTATCTTTCCTGCTCACCGTCACTTCGTTGAGCGCAAAATTTAGTTTCTTGAATTCCTCTATTTCGGGTTTAGAAACCACAGAGACCAAACTCCGTTCAACTACGATGTAGTCTCCCTTGATAAAATCGTGGATCAATCGCCTGACGTTTTCTTTTTTATAGGTAGAGAGAAATCCTAGTCGACCCGTATTCACTCCTACAATGGGAATCCCCAGATCCCCCACGTAGGTCACGGCCCGCAGAATAGTTCCGTCTCCCCCAAAGCTTACAAAAAGGTCAAAATTCTTATCCAGCCCCTGGCTGTGATTAAATGTATTGCAAGACAAATCAGGTTGTTCAGAACAAAGAAGTTGATAAAAATCATCTTCAACAACAATATCTGCTTTGAGAGAATTCAGTTCTTCGAGTAGCTCAAAAACGTAATTGAGTCCGTTTTCCTTAAAGGCCTGACCAAAAATGGCTACCCTCATACATTGAGAAATTTGTCCAGGTAATCTGAACGTTCTTTGAGGTCTTCAAGAAATTGATCGGCTTTATTACCAAAAAGGATGCTGTAGTTATACCGGCGGAAAGTGTTTACCACCTCATTAAAATTATTCATGCCAATTTTAATGGTAATCTGAACTACTTCACTTCGAGAGTCAGTGATAAAGGCACCTATGAGTTTGGTATTGTTGCTTTCCACTATCTGTGCTATTTCACTAAATGAGTAGTCTTTTATCCCCTTAGCCACAACAAGTATTGCTCCAGGTTCCTTAAAAAACGGCGTGTCTATAAATACCCCTACAAAGTCGTGGAGATCGTAATATCCCATCACATGAGCTTCTTCGTCCAAAACCGGGATAAGATTGGCTTCATTTCTGGAAAAGAGTTCGAGAACATCGAGCCATGAGGTTTCTCTCAAGGCAAAAAAGGACTCCAGATTTGTTTTAAAACTGGTGATCTTCTGATCTTTTTCAAACGCTTCAAGATCGTTCTCGGACAACAAGCCCAATAATTTCTGGTCTTCAGTAATGGCGACGTGGGAATAGGTACTATTCGTAAAAAAATGAATAGGCTCTTCCAACAAGTCTTGAATATCAAAGACGGGAATGGTATGAATAATATGTGATTCGATAGACATGTTCTCTTTAATTAACGCAAATTAATAATTAAAAAGATCAAAAGGCATGCCTAATTTGTATTTTTGCGACGATTGAACGATGATATAGCCCAAATGACGAAACTTAGTGTAAATATCAATAAAATTGCCACTTTGAGAAACGCGAGGGGTGCAAATATGCCAGACCTCGTCTCCGTGGCAAAAGACATTGAAGAATTTGGGGCTGACGGAATTACCGTACACCCCAGACCGGACGAAAGACATATCCGGTATACCGATGTATACGCCCTCAAAAAGGTACTCAAAACAGAATTTAATATTGAGGGGAACCCTAATCCCAGGTTTACCGAAATGGTTCTGGAAGTTCGTCCTGAGCAGGTCACCCTGGTGCCCGATGCCGTAGATGCGATAACCTCAAATGCCGGATGGGATACAATAAAGCACAAGGTCTATTTACAGGAAATGATCCAGACTTTTAAGGATAGAGGGATCCGCACCTCCATCTTTGTCGATCCGGTTCCTGACATGGTGGAAGGTGCTGCCGAAACAGGGACAGACCGCGTGGAACTTTACACCGAAGAATACGCAAAAGTGTATCCTAAGAATCCGGAAAAGGCCATCAAGGCTTATGCTGATGCTGCCAATACGGCGCATTCTTTAGGACTGGGAATCAATGCGGGGCACGACCTAAGCCTGGATAACATTGGCTATTTCAAAAAAGGCATATCCCATCTTCAGGAAGTTTCAATTGGGCATGCGCTTATTTGTGAAGCGATCTATCTCGGACTCGAAAACGTAGTCAATATGTATTTACACCGACTTAAATGATGCCTGTTTTACATTCCAACATTTTGGGAGAGGGAGAACCGTTTTTGATATTACACGGGTTTCTTGGCATGTCTGACAATTGGAAGACTTTGGGTAGCCAATACGCCGAAAGAGGTTATGAAGTGCATCTGGTCGACCAGCGGAACCACGGAAAAAGCTTTTGGTCTGAGGACTTTGACTACACGCTGCTGGCTGAAGATCTCAAACACTATATGGATCATCACCAAATTGCAGAGGCAACCATTCTCGGCCATTCTATGGGGGGAAAAACCGCAATGCAATTTGCCTGCAGTTACCCAGATCGGGTAAGCGCCCTAATCGTGGCTGACATTTCCCCTAAATATTACCCTCCGCATCATCAGTACATTATTGATGCTCTAACTGCCCTTCCAATAGATGAAATATCTTCAAGGAGTAAAGCCGACTTTCTTTTGGCGGAGCATTTGCACGACTGGGGAATACGGCAGTTCTTATTAAAAAGCCTGCATTGGGTGGAAAAGGGCCGACTAGCATTTCGCTTTAATCTCAATGTGTTAGCTACAAAAATGGAAGAGATTGGCGATTCTATTTCGGGAACCGACTCCTTTAAAGGTCCAACATTGTTCCTTCGAGGCAGCAGGTCTGAGTATATTACAGAACAGGATCTTCCAATGATCAAACAACATTTTCCATCTGCAAGTCTGGAAACAGTAGCAGATTCGGGTCATTGGCTGCACGCTGAAAATCCCGGTGAGTTTCTGAAATTATCACTCTTATTTTTAAATTCATAAAATAGCCTTCTTTTTTCTGCAAGAACCCTATTTATACAGGGGTAAAATTGTGTGTGTCATAATTTATATTAATTTTGAGACCACTGACTTTCAATTTGTACTATCAACTCAAAAATTACTAAATGAAAAAGTTTTTCACTCTTCTTGCATTTACCGGACTTGTCTTTACGTCCTGTAGCGATGACGATACTGCCGTAATGACTACGCCTCCACCAGATCCGGTAAACTATACCAGTGGATCTGCTGATTTTTCAAATTACGTGGCCGTGGGCAACTCCATAACTGCCGGCTATTCGGATAACGCACTATTTATCGATGGACAAACCAACTCTTTTCCAAATATGCTGGCAGAAAATTTTGCCCTTGCAGGCGGAGGAGCTTTTACGATTCCTTTTATGGCCGATAATTTAGGTGGGGCCACTTTAGGAGGAAATCCTATCCTAGGAAATAGACTTATTTTATCCTTCGCAACAGGATCTCCTACCCCAGTCCCTGTTTCCGGACAAGGAGCAACAGAAATAAGTAATACTCTTACAGGGCCTTTCAATAACATGGGAGTGCCCGGTGCCAAAAGTTTTCACTTAGCAGCCCCCGGCTATGGAAGCGTTGCCGGAGTGCCTCTGGGGACAGCAAATCCATATTATGCCAGATTCGCTACTTCAGCTTCTGCGACAATCATTGGGGACGCTATAGCACAGAACCCAACTTTCTTTACCCTTTGGATAGGCAATAACGATGTATTAGGATTTGCAGCCTCGGGAGGTGCCGGAGTAGACCAAACGGGGAATCTCGATCCAACATCCTATGGAGGAAGTGATATAACCGATCCGAATGTCTTTGCAAGTGTATACGACGGTCTTCTGCAGGGTCTTACTGCCAATGGAGCAGACGGAGTGGTTGTTAATATTCCGGATGTAAGTGCCTTACCTTATTTTACGACGGTTCCTTTTAAGCCTTTAGATCCGACAAATCCCGCATTCGGGCCACAGATTCCCCTTTTAAATACCATTTTTGGTAATTTGAATCAGATCTATACAGCCATAGGACAGACACAGCGGATTGTTGTCTTCTCAGAGACCGAGGCCAGTCCGGTAGTCATCAGGGATGAAAGCCTGCCGGATATTTCAGCCACGATTGCCGGTGCATTGCTAGCCAGTGGGCCTACCTTTGAAGCATTTATCGCACAATTTGGCCTTCCGCCTCAGGCTGCACCTTTAGTAGCAAATTTGCTAGGTTCAACTTATGGGCAGTCAAGACCAGCAACAGAATCAGATTTAATTGTATTGCCAAGTAGTAGTATTATAGGAACTGTAAACACCGACGCTGTACAAACTTTAGTGGGCCAGGGATTATCCGCGGAGTTAGCCGGACAATTTTCTGTAGAAGGTGTTTCCTTACCTTTAGAAGACAAGTGGGTATTGACACCTGAAGAGCAAACTTCGATTACTGTTGCTACTTCTACTTACAATCAAACGATAGCCGCCTTGGCAGCACAATACGATCTCGCTTTGGTCGACGTAAATACTTACCAAAGTGTCATAGCTGATGTTGGAGCTCCACTAAGCGATGGCAGCATTGTAACAGACGACTTCGCTACTGGTGGTGGGTTTTCTTTAGATGGAGTGCACCCGGCTCCAAGAGGTTCTGCTTTATTAGCGAATGCGATCATAGAAGCCATCAATGCCAAATACGGTTCAAACCTTCCTGGAGTAGATCCTCTGGATTATACAGGATTATATCTGCAATAAAATAAAATTCATTATTTTGAGGGCACGCTTGATTTAGCGTGCCTTTTTTTATTCATTTAATTCTACTTTTATGAAACTAATTCTCAGGGTGTTACTTTCGGCTTTAGCAGTTGTACTGCTCGCCAATCTCCTGGGCGGGGTACAGGTCGATTCTTTTGTCACGGCCATAATTGTGGCCGTAGTGTTGAGTCTGCTCAATTTTATCGTAAAGCCGATTCTAGTCATTTTTACTTTACCGGTGACCATCCTGACCTTCGGCTTATTTCTGCTGATCATCAATGCTGTGATCATTCTTCTGGCGGATCAATTAGTGTCGGGATTTAGTGTCGATAACATCTGGTGGGCGCTCTTGTTTAGTTTATTGCTCTCCTTCCTGCAATCCGTATTTTTCTCTGTTTTAAAGGACCCTGAGAAATCTGCTTAGCCGACGGTTTAGACATCCGCCTAAAAACTTGTTCCACAGTGTAAAAAGTACTACTTTTGCCTCCCTTTTAGGCAAGTAAATTTTTATTACAGATGAACATTAGTAAGGAGCAGATCGACGACCTAAACGCAGTTGTAAAGGTTGATATTAGCAAAGAAGACTACCAGGACAAGGTGGAAAAGATCCTGAAGGATTATCGCAGACAAGCGAACATTCCCGGATTCAGGAAAGGACAGGTGCCCATGGGACTGATTAAAAAGCAGTACGGGCGTGCCGTCTTAGTAGATGAGGTCAATAAATTATTACAGGACAATCTCAATAAGTATCTCAACGAAGAAAAGCTGGATGTTTTAGG
>JABDQM010000263.1 GCA_013042315.1 Flavobacteriaceae bacterium
TTCAGTTAGAATCTCATTAAAAACATTCAGGAAATACGAATCAGAGAAGGTGAGGTTTAAAAACCCTTTAATTACATTATATGCGGAGATGTCCGGAACATTTTTCAATAAATATTCGCCTATGTCGGATCCGATCTTTTCAGGATTCCCTTTGAGATAACGAAGCATGGGAAAGACCACCAAGGTAAGGTCTCCCTCAAAATCTTTCCGTGTGGGCTGAAGTTCAACGGAGGGAAGTTCCACTTTGTAAAGCTCGTTGACCGCTTCTTTTACCTTTGAGACAAGTTGGTGCTCCATAGTTTCTAAATGACCTTCTTTGAAGACGCAAAACTACGTATTTTTTAAGCTTTTATACCGTTTCGCAACGGGAATCCCCAATGTTTTCGGTAACTTTATGGTGCTAATGAAAAAGAAAGAAAATGCTACTCAACGTTTCGTATAACAACAAAGAAATTACCCAGAAGATAGATGAGGAAGTAGGGAAGCCCTTCCCATTAAAAGATCGGTGGGCTATGGGGGGAATTGGTTCCCCTAAATTATTTATCACCGAGGCGAGTTTAGAGATAAGAAATCTCCTGATCCTCGACAACAATCTGGATAGCTGCAATGTAGAGCTAAGACCAAAAGGGATTATCGTCAGGTTTAGATCCTTGCTCGAAACCTTTGCCCTGGTCATCCCCTTGTATAAGCTCACTATTTACAAAGGCGACTTTGCGGTGTATTCCATCTATCGCGATCATTATTTTATCAAAGTACGATCAGATACCAAGGCAATTCAAAAGTTTTTTAAAAAGTTGATGGATTTTAAAGCAGACAACGCCCCTACCAACATTGAAGATCTCTAGCATATGAAAATTCTCCTGACAGGGGCCAACGGATATATCGGCATGCGCCTCTTGCCAAGGCTATTGGACTTAGGTCACGAGGTAGTTTGCGCTGTACGGGATCAGAAGCGGTTGTCTGTAGATGAAGACATCCTCTCGCGTATTGAGGTGGTAGAGGTCGATTTCCTAAAAGAGGTAAAAGCCGATTTGATCCCAAAGGATATCGATGCAGCATACTACCTCATCCATTCGATGAGCTCATCTACTCAGGACTTTGATGAGAAGGAAGCCCTTTCAGCGGAAAGCTTCAATGCTTATATGGAGCAATGCGAGGTAGAACAGGTCATTTACCTCAGTGGTATTGTCAATGAAGAAGAGCTATCCAAACACTTGAAATCAAGAAAGAATGTTGAGAATATCCTATATCAGGGATCGTTCCATCTCACTGTGCTCAGGGCAGGGATTATCGTTGGCTCAGGAAGTTCTTCCTTTGAAATCATTCGCGACCTCTGTGAAAAATTACCGGTGATGATCACCCCGAAATGGGTTTTGACCAGAACACAGCCCATAGGTATAAGGGATGTGATCAATTTCCTTTCAGGAGTACTCGGCAGAAAAGATACTTATGATAATTCATTCGATATCGGTGGAAAGGACATCCTCACTTACAAAGAGATGCTGCATCAATACGCCAAAGCCAGAGGATTTAAGAACTGGATACTTACCGTACCTGTTATGACCCCTAAATTGTCTTCTTATTGGTTGTATTTTGTGACCTCCACTTCCTACAAGTTGGCGGTAAATCTGGTAGATAGCATGAAAATGGAGGTTGTCGCCAGGGATAATCAGCTGCAGGAGCTTCTCGATCTGGAAACACACACTTACATGGAAGCCATTGATATGGCCTTTAAGAAAATCGAGCAAAATTTAGTGATCAGCAGCTGGAAAGACAGTATGGTAAGCGGTAGGTTTCAGAAAAATCTCGAAAAATACATTCAGGTTCCCAAATACGGGGTCCTGAAAGATGAACAAAAGCTTAAAGTTGATGATGCCGATCGCGTTCTGGAAAATATCTGGAAGATCGGAGGAGAGCAGGGATGGTACTACGGCAACTGGCTGTGGAAAATTCGCGGTTTTATCGACAAGCTCACCGGTGGCGTGGGACTTCGAAGGGGGCGCACCCATCCCGACAAAATATATCCCGGAGATTCACTGGACTTCTGGCGTGTTCTACTAGCCGATAAAGAGGGGAAACGACTTCTTCTTTTTGCTGAAATGCGTTTGCCGGGTGAGGCATGGCTAGAGTTTAGAATCGACAAAGACGATATCCTACATCAAACGGCCACTTTCAGACCAAAAGGACTCCGGGGCCGACTGTATTGGTACTCCATAGTTCCTTTTCACTACTTCATCTTTGGAGGAATGATCCGCAACATCGCCAAGGCCAAGGATTAAGTCGCTGCAGGCTTGTCGTATTAAAGAAATTAAGACAAAACTTCAGTCCGGGGAAGGAAAATTTCTGCCATCATGCAGCGAGCGCTACCGCCCCCACAAGTCTCAATAGTCTCCAAGGGGCTGTGAATGATTTCACAGTGTCGGTTTATGGCTTGGATCTGTTCGGTATTCAGGCTCTTATAGGCAGCTGAGCTCATCACCAGATACCTTTTATCTTCCTCGCCAATAACCTGGAGCATATTACCGGCAAAGTTTTGCTCCTGTATCTCGGTAATAGCAATAATCTCTTTTCCGTCGCTTTTAAGATGGTCTACGACGTTTCTGCGTTCCTTTTTATCGTCAATCGCATCCAGACAAATCACGGCAAAGGTCTCTGCGATACACATCATAACATTGGTGTGGTAAATGGGCATTCGATTACCATCCACGGGTTGGTTGGCCGTAAAAATTACAGGGGTGCATTCCATATCCTCACAGAATTCGATAAAAAGATCTTCATCTGCCCTGGGTGAAAGCGCACAATACGCTTTTTGATGTTCCCTGTCCATCACAATACTCCCGGTACCTTCTAAAAATAGGTCGTCTTCCTCTGCTGAGGAATAGTCGATAACCGTCTTGATTTCGAATCCCTTTTCCTCGAGGATGTCCATAATATCTTCCCGGCGTTCTCTACGTCGGTTCTCTGCAAACATAGGGTAAAGTCCAACGGTGCCACTGGCGTGAAAAGACACCCAGTTATTGGGGAAAATTGAATCGGGTGTATCCCTCTCAAATATATCATCAACAACAATCACCTCTACGCCCTTTGCCCTCAGGACAGTCACAAAATCGTCAAATTCCTGCTGTGCTCTTAGGTTAATGGTCTGATTTTTAATGTCGATATCTTCCTGAAAATAATTGTTGACGGCGGTTTCCTCATTCATTCTAAAACGAACCGGTCGTACCATTAATATTGTGTTTGTAATCTGCATGTAAGGAAGTAGTTTAGCGGCCTAAAGGTAGCTCTTTAACCCGATTTCTCATATCGGCCACGCCCATTTTTTATGTGGAATTTTTCCGGTCCTATTCCCTGATCAGGGGGAGCGTACTGCAGCGTAAAAGTCCTTCCTGTTTGCCTATTTCAGCATAAGGAATTTCTTCTACCGTAAAACCTTGTTCCCGCAACCAATTGTTGAGTCGGGTAAAAGATCGCTCAGAAACGATCACTTCGGGAGATATGGAAAACACATTGCTGAACATCTGGTACATTTCATCGCTGGTGATTTCAAAAACATTATCACTCCCAAAATAGTTCAGTAACCATTCGTATTCTTCTTCCACCAGAAAACCATTTTTGTGAAGTATGGCCTTGTCTCTGCCGATAGGTTGAAAACAACAATCCAGATGTAACGCATTCTGCCTGGGGTCTGTATTGGATTTTCTCAGGTCGAAGGATTTTACTTTCTTATGTGGAAAAGACTTCTTTAGATAATCAACAGCTTCCGTATTCGTTCTTGCAGTGATATAGCTTGAATAGTCCTCCCCTCTATAGGTACCTACAAAAATGTAATCTTTCCAGGGCATCACATCTCCCCCTTCGATATGAACAGGTTCAGGGGGAACGAGAATTTTATCGGAGGCGATAACATCTAGAACGTGGATTATGGCTTCAAATTCTTTCTCTCTTTCGGGCAGAATATTGGCTTTGATAAGCTTATCCTCTATGACAAAGGCGATATCCCGCGAGAATATCTGGTTACAATTCTCCAGAACCTCGGGCCTGAATACTTGAACGTTGTGCTTATTAAGGATTCGGTCGAATGCCTCCATTTCACTTACCATATCCTCTTCCCTGGGATATGTCCCGGCAAGAATATGTTCCAGTGATTTAGGGTCATAAGCCTCCTCAGGCTTTGGAATGGCTCCGGGGCTGTTTGCGATTCCCAGAACTACCGCCTTTAGGGGGGAAGTTTCATCCCTTACATTGAGTTTGAGCATATCGGGCTACCTAGCGCTTCTTAAGAGGTACAAAGGGTCTTTCATTCTCACCGATGTAAACTTGTCTTGGCCTGCCTATTGGTTCTCCTCTCAATCGCATTTCACGCCATTGAGCGATCCAACCTGGTAATCTTCCCATTGCAAACATCACTGTAAACATTTCTGTAGGAATACCCAGGGCCCTGTAAATGATCCCGGAATAGAAATCGACATTGGGATATAGCTTTCGCTCCACAAAATAAGGGTCTTCAAGGGCTACCTTTTCAAGGCCTTTAGCAATTGAAAGAATAGGATCATCTATCCCCAGGTCACCCAGTACTTCGTCTGCAGCCTTCTTGATGATCTTGGCCCGAGGATCAAAATTCTTGTATACCCTGTGGCCGAAGCCCATCAATCTGAAAGGGTCTTCTTTGTCCTTGGCCTTGTTCATGTATTTTTGAGTATCCCCTCCATCGGCTTCAATGGCCTCAAGCATTTCTAATACCGCCTGGTTGGCACCCCCATGAAGAGGTCCCCACAGCGCAGATATCCCCGCTGAAAGAGAGACAAAAAGACCAGCATGAGAAGATCCTGTGATTCGCACTGTAGAAGTAGAACAGTTCTGTTCGTGATCGGCATGCAAAATCAGGAGTTGATCCAGAGCGTCTATCACGATCTTGTTTTTCACGTAGTCCTTATTGGGCCGCTTAAACATCATTTTATGAAGGTTTTCCACATACCCCAGGGAATCATCCCCATAGTCTAGAGGAAGTCCTTTTTGTTTTCGCATTGTCCAGGCCACAAGTACAGGAAATTTGGCCATGATCCTGATGATAGCGTGGTACATTTCCTTCTCTGAGGAAATATTTACCGACGATGGGTTAAAGGCGATTAAAGCACTGGTTAGTGAAGAAAGAACCCCCATCGGGTGAGCAGATTTCGGGAAGGCATCGAGAATCTTCTTCATCTCCTCATCTACATGAGATTCCTGTCTGATATCTTCGTGGAACTGATTTAATTCTTCTTTGTTGGGCAATTCTCCGAAAATAAGAAGGTAGGCTACTTCCAAAAAATCAGCTTTTTCAGCTAATTCCTCAATCCTGTATCCTCTGTAGCGCAAGATTCCTTTCTCTCCATCCAGATAAGTGATTGCGCTTTCACAAGAACCGGTATTCTTGTAACCGGGATCAAGGGTGATCATTCCGGTTGAAGAACGCAGGGTTTTGATGTCGATGGCCAGTTCTTGCTCTGTACCTTCCACCACTGGAAATTCGTATTTCTTTCCTTCGTATTCGAGTATTGCTTTGTCTTTCATGCAGGTGAATTTTTGTTTATTTTGACAGGATGTTAAAGGTAAGAAAAAGGGCTGTTCTTAACAATTCCCGACAGGGCTTTATGAAAAGATTAAATTAAAATTGCTACTAAAAAATATACTAGAAGATGGTGATTACCCTAATTCTGAATACTGTAGAGTTTTTCGTAGTATTCATCCACTGATTTCTTCCAGGTAAAGCGCATTTTTTTTGCATTCGATTGGATAGTCTTCCACAATTCCGGTTTGTTCTGATAGATGTCCAGAGCTTCGTCAAAACAGTCGAGCATATTCGAAATCTTTTCATCATAATTGTCTCCGTCAAAGGAAAAGCCTGTTTTGAGATGCGCTACTGTGTCTTTTAACCCTCCCGTATTGTGCACCAAACAGGGATTCCCGTTTCTCATGGCCAACATCTGACTTATGCCACAAGGTTCAAACTGACTGGGCATAAAGTATAAATCGGTTTCCAGATAGATGGAATCGATTACATCTTCAGACTGTCCGTTGAAGAAAATAAAATTCTCGTGTTCTTTACTTAAATTCCGAAACAATTCCTCATACTCTGGGGCCCCGGTTCCCAAAACCATGTAGATCCCATCTACTTTTTCAAGTTTCTTTAGAATAGCGACTAAAGCCTCAGGAGACTCCTTAAAGAAAAAGAATTTTTGTTCTGTTAGTCGGGCAACGCTGGAGCATATAAATTTTGGTCTATTGCTGAGAAAGGGAAGCAATTTTTCGCCTGTGTGGGCAAGGAAATCTGCCTTGTACTTTTTAGACTCCTCCTGCAACCATCCGAAGATAGCTTTTACTGCGTTTTTAAAGAGCATATTCCGTTTTGCAGAACGTATGTTTTTGTAATTACTCCCATTCAGAATTCCAATCAAACGCCCCTGATTGTCGGCTTCAAGCAGGTCTTTTTCCAGGGATTCGCCACCGATAAAAGCAGGCGGTTTGCTGGGCAATAAAATGTCTTTCTTATAGGAAGGCGAAACGGTATGAACGGCATCAGCTAGCCTGATCCCTATAGCCATAAGGTTGATACAATCCTGATAACGATAATCCATCAATAGCCCTGGCTCATAGCTCACTTCCGGAAACCAGGTGTTGACAGAAGCCTCATTTCCTTCAAATGGGCGTATCCCCTGAATGGCAAGGTTGTGGATACTGTATACAAACCTGTATTTGTTCAGGGAAGTGTACCTCGGGTGGTATTTCCGCAAAAAGAGCAGTAGGCTGGTATGCCAGTCGTGTAAATGCACAACATCGAGCGGTCCAAAAGCCTCGTCATTTATCGCCGTAGCTACGGCTGTACAGAAAATGGCAAATTTGTTTGAATCAGTGAAAAACGGTTTCTCAGGGTCGTTGTGGTAAATTTTTCCTATCTCACCGGCTTTTATCTCCGGATGATGCACCACATAATGGCGAATATTCTTCAGTTCCTTCTTTGGGGGCACCTCGTAGAGTTCAGCAGTATAGGGTTTCCCATTTAAACTGAATTGAAGTTCCCGCAACAGCATGCCTTTTGTTTGCAATCTGGAATAACTGGGAACCACCACATGAACTTCATCACCCCGTTCCGCAATTTGTCTGGGAACGTCACGTACAACATCTCCCATCCCACCGGCTTTGCAATTGGGGATAGCATCGTTTTCTGCAGCGACAAACAAGAAGTGATTCATATGACAATTCTAGGTAGGAGGGGAAGATAAAAAAAGCCTTTCAGATAACGAAAGGCTTTATAAATACTTTACATAATGCTAATGTCCTATCTTAAAGGCATCAACGCCGGGATAATGCGCAACTTCACCCAGCTCTTCCTCAATTCGCAACAACTGGTTGTACTTCGCCATCCGGTCTGAACGAGAGGCAGACCCCGTTTTAATCTGTCCCGTATTAAGAGCAACAGCCAAATCAGCAATGGTATTGTCCTCTGTTTCACCCGATCGGTGCGACATTACACTGGTATAGCCTGCATTCTTGGCCATATTTACAGCTGCGATGGTTTCCGTTAGCGTTCCGATCTGGTTTACCTTGATCAGGATGGAATTCGCAATGCCTTCCGAGATCCCCCTTGAAAGCCTTGTTACATTGGTCACAAAGAGATCATCTCCTACTAATTGAACTTTATCGCCTACCAAGTCCGAAAGGATTTTCCATCCGTTCCAATCGTTCTCATCCATCCCGTCTTCAATAGAGATAATAGGGTATTTGTCGCATAGGGCAGCTAGGTATTTTGCCTGTTCCTCTGAAGATCTCACTGCGCCTTTATCACCTTCAAATTTGGTGTAATCGTATTTTCCGTTTACGTAGAACTCCGCAGCGGCACAATCAAGAGCCACCATAACCTCATCCCCAAATGAGTAACCTGCATTCTTCACAGCTTTACCTATGGTATCCAAAGCGTCTTCTGTGCCTTCAAGTGTTGGTGCAAATCCGCCTTCATCTCCCACAGCCGTACTTAATCCACGATCGTGTAACACCTTTTTCAAATGGTGGAATATTTCAGTACCCATTTGTATGGCATGGGAAAAGGTCTTTGCCTTTACGGGCATCACCATAAATTCCTGAAAAGCGATAGGGGCGTCCGAATGCGATCCGCCATTGA
>JABDQM010000271.1 GCA_013042315.1 Flavobacteriaceae bacterium
ACCATTTAAGCAGATAACCGATAATAGAGAGAATGGTGGAGATAATAAAAGCCTTTTTCTTTCCCCATCGGTCAGACATTTTGGAAATTATGGGAATTACCAGAAATGCCGTGATCATGGCATTAATGGTATTGAACCAGGCCGGCCACGTACCCGCGAGTTCGTAACTCCCGCTGTAGATGTAGAATACGATAATAAAAACTCCAAAAGCCGCTACCAGTTGAAAGCCGTTAAAGACCAGAAATGTGGCCCCACAAAGCTTCATAAAAGGCTTGTTCTTAGAAACCTGTACAATTCCTGCAAACAGATCTTTCATATTTGAAGCAAGGGTTTTTAAATTAATTTCTTTTCGATTCTCCATATGAGAAGAATCAATACCCCGACAAAACAGTGCAGGAAGAATTCCAAAAACTACACACATTGTCCCTACAATCAAGGCCATGGTTCGGACCCCTTCAGTTTGAGTATTAAAAGTATCGGAGTCGGGGATAATGACATATAACCATGGTACAATCATCCACGCAATCTGCCCCATACTATTGGCAAAACTCATCAATCTGGTTCGCTCATTATAGTCGGATGTCATCTCGTATCCCAATCCAACCAAGGGAGTTGCAAACATGGTATTTCCCACCAGGAAAAGGATTTGTAGAATCATGACATGCCAGATGATGTACGACTGTGAGGCATTGTCATCGAGCTGCCACATCAAGAAAAATAATATCCCGCTGATTATGGCGCCAATAAAAATATAAGGTCTTCTGCGTCCCCACCTGGATTTGGTATTGTCTGATATGAAACCCATTATTGGGTCAGTCACTGCATCGAATATCCTGGGTAAACCTCCTAATAGTCCGGCCCAAAGAGGATCAACACCCCAAGCCGTCAGAAGGAAGAATTGAATAAAAACACCAAGGGTACCCGGCAGGATGTTTAAAATAAAATGACCGGCCCCGAAGGCGGCTTTTTGTCCAACTGGGACTCTGTCCTTTGCGGCGGTTTTTATAGTCGACATACGAATTGGTTTTAGTTAGTTTATTATTTAATGACAATGGTTTGTATAGCCTGAGCATCAATACTCAGCATTTGAGAACTCTCCCCCAGGGTAAGTTCAAAATTCTTGGCCTCCATTTCCTGGTTTAGGGCTACAACCACGATAGACCCATCTGGATTCTTTGCGGCTGTGACCAAAAGGGAATCATCTGGATTTTCAAATCCGATACGTTCTGCGCCCGGCCGGATGTATTTGCTAAAATGCATAAGCGTATAATAGATAGGTGTAAAGTAGACCTCATCTTTTTCAGGATCTACGATAACCGGAGCCACACACCAGTTCTCAAACCAGTTGGGGCCGCCCTGAGTATCGAGCACCATATTCCAATCGATCCAACCGTCTACCCAGTTGTTCATGCAACCTATAATATCTCTTGCATAACGGTATACCGGGGCGTATTTCGGATGAAGAGGTTTGTCCTTTTCAGGAGCCCAGTCCCATCCCCAATCTGTCGCTTCCTTAGACCAATACCATTGATCATCACGCCATTTAGGTACTTCGGCATCTACACAAGCTTCTGATTGTATCAGGTATTTGTCGGGCGCTTTATTATGTGCATACTGCAGCGCTTTTGGAAAAACATCATAAGTGCTGGCATACCAATGAATAGCCGTCCCGTCAAAATATTTAGAGGATTCTTCATTCCTAAACATTTCGTCTACCCATTCCTGTAAATGTTCGCGATTCTGATCGTATCCCAAAATTTTTACTTCATGCCCGTCTTTCTCCAATTGGGGACCGAGGTGATCTTTTACAAATTCCGTCATTTCCTCAGGGGTAAAATGCATACTCTCCCAGTTGCTATCGTTTCCAAGCGGCTCGTTTTCAACGGTAAAACCCCATATATCTATTCCTTCTTCCTTATAAGCATCCAGGTATTTCGAGAAAAATAAGGCCCAAGTGTCTTTGTATTCAGGTAATAGTTTCCCACCCCGCCAATCATTGTTGTCTTTCATCCAAGGCGGTGCTGTCCAGGGTGACGCCAAAATTTTAAATCCGTCTGATGAGACCGCCATCGCTTCTTTTATAAAAGGAATGATATCGTCCTTATCTTCCTCTACAGAAAAACTCTTGAGTTCCATATCACCCTCTTCAGGGGCGTAGGAGTAATTACTCAGGGAGAAGTCGCAGCTGTTCATATGAGTACGGGTAAGGGAATATCTCGCTCCGTCATCGCCAAAATAGGCCTCGATAATTTTTTGCCGATTCTCCGTACTAAGGGCATTGAGTAATGAGGCGGAAGCTTCAGTAAAGGATCCACCAAATCCAGTGATCTTCTGAAATTTTTCTTCGGGTAATAGTTTAATGACAGGAGCTCCTTTTTCTACATTAAACTCGGTCACCGAGCTCCAGTTTTTACCGGCAGCAGATGTTTCGTACACTTCGAGGTCTAATTTCTGTTCTACGGAACAAGAACTGATAAGCAAGCTGATGATCAAAATGTAGGATATTTGGTTAAATTGTTTCATTTATTTGATTTTGAAATACTC
Source organism: Flavobacteriaceae bacterium (assembly GCA_013042315.1). Taxonomy (GTDB): domain Bacteria; phylum Bacteroidota; class Bacteroidia; order Flavobacteriales; family Flavobacteriaceae; genus Muriicola. Next base: position 2,545 of record JABDQM010000271.1, read on the forward strand.
AAAGAATCAAGATGATTGTAGGCCCTAGGCCTCATTTTTAATCTGCGGGAGGGGGAACCAATACTTCCTCCATCATTGCCGATTTATTTCCGTCAAATGTTTTGGTGATGGGATTACCATTTCTTGTAAGACCCTTAAAAATTCCCTGATCCACCAAGTCCCATAAAGCGTATTTCGCTTGTCCATCGACCTTTATCAGACCAAAATGATTTTCTGATCCTTTGGAGTTGTGTGCATCTTTCCACGGCTCATCAAAAGCCTCAAAGTAAAAACACGATATTCCCTCAGCATTGGTCCACTCCCTCATTTGTTTGT
>JABDQM010000272.1 GCA_013042315.1 Flavobacteriaceae bacterium
AACGAAAAACAATGTTATGTTCCCGATGGAGAATTCGGCACTCGCGAGGTGAGTGAGGGTACCCTAAAACTCAAGGTGGTGAATACGGGAGAAGCGCGCCCCTGCGACAACCTCGACAAACACGGAGAGCAGCACCCTGATACGCCCTATATGGCGGGCAGGATCTGCTCTAAAAACCGCAAAGAATTTATCAAAGGAAAATGGACGGCACGCTTGCGACTGCACGGCAACGGGCAGCCAAGTATGTTCCCGGCCTGGTGGCTGCTGGGAGCCCGCAACAACGAATCACCGGTGCAGGAGGCAGACGAGACCGTCTGCTGGCCCTTAACAGGGTCGGGGGAGATCGATATCTTTGAGCATCACGGAGACGTGAAAAAAGATCACTTTACCACCGGAGCCATCAAGAGCGAAGGGGAATGTGATAAGGGCGACTGGTGGTCTTTTCGCAAAGATTTCCCGGCAACCCTGGACGACTACCACGAATACTCTGTAGAATGGGAGGGCAGCGACCTGGTGTACCGACTAGACGGGGAAGAGGTATATCGAAACGAAGGCGAGGGAGACAACTACCCCGAGCCTATGTTCGCCATCCTGAACTTCGCTAAGATCACGGATAATCCCATGGAAGGAGAATGGGTGATGGAGGTGGATTGGGTGAAGCATGAAGCTAGAAAATAATGCTATAAAAGCACCATCCCGATAGCTATCGGTACTGGTACTCCGTTTATCTCCCATCTGTATTAAACAAGGTAGAAGTGATTAATCATAAGGAAAATCATACCTCTTTACAATTCTTCCGTTAAGAGGTTGTTCTCCGCGGTAGTTGTTCAACGGCATAAGTCTCTGCAATTCTTTTACCTGTTCCACGGAAACAGTGATTGGCTCTAAGAAGATGATCCACGTTACCCCCTCGGTACAAGGCGGAGTAGTGAGGGAGCCTTTGTAGGTGTAGTAATCCCGGCTCTCGGGCAGGTTGAGGTTAAGGTCAAAACATTCATCGATGACCTTGTTCTCCCCGGGTTCTAGCGGCAAGAATTTCTCGAGGAAGGTAAAGGGTCCACTGGGCTCCCCTTCCATAGCCATGATGGCAAAAACCGCAATCTCGTTTTTGGCATTTACGTGTACCATATGCATTTCCAAAGGATAGCGCATCCCGTTTATAGTGTGTTCTGCCGCCTCGTGGAAGTGGATCTGCTTGAGGTCGTACCGCACATCCCAAAGGGAGATGTAATCCCCTTCTTCAAAATTGTACTGTATGGAGTGGCCGTTATTGGTGACCTCGTGGATGCGCACCTGCCCGTAGTAATGGAGGTCCAGAGGCATCAAGGAGGGGTCTGCTTCGGCTTGTATGTCTATGATGTTCACGGGCGATTGGCGCTGGCCACCACAGCGAGAGCCTTTCTCTAGCTCAACCCAGTGTTCCGGGCCGTTCTCTCCGGTGTACGTCCAATGCACTGCTTCGCTATGGACCAGATCTTCCTCTACCCCATTATTGCCTGGTCCCGAAGTGTACTTACAGGAAAGGAGGGCAAGCAGGATAGCTCCCCACAAAACAAAGTAAATTTTCATTGCAGCAGGTCGGTTTTTAAAACTTACGGCGGCAAGGTAGGAACTATCCTATGCGCAGGATATGATAAAAGTCAGATATTACGTAAGGGCTAATGGGTTTAAACGAGAAAAGAAAGAAAATAATTTACACAAAAAGCTGGCAATCCTCACAACTTTTAACCTCCCCGTAGTAGGTCTCCCGGTACTTATGGAGTGTTTTTACGGGAATCCCGGCCACATACTTTTTAATGTAGGTCACCTTGGTAATAAGTCGCCCCATTTTTTGGCTATATCGGTTTTCGGATCTCGTTTTTCTTTTAATCTGCACCAGTTTCATATAGATTGTTTTTACAAAGGGTAACTTAAAAAATCCTAAAAGTATTGCAAAAATGGGGTGTTAAACTTTTGTTATCCTCATGGGTTGGTTCGCCTTTAGTTATTTTAGAATTTGTTTACTCTAGTTGTCAATCGTTAGACTACCATTTTTAACCCCCAATTCATTTTCCAATTCTGTTGAGAGTATTTTCATCGATTCAATAAACTTATTTATCCCTGTTATTTGATGGTTTGTAGTTTCTAGCTTAAAAGTTAAGATGTTCCATAATTCCATGTCTTCAAGAAAAAGGCTATAATTGGTTTTTGGGCCGCCGGGAATTAATCCTGCTCTATGATATGCTAGCGCTGCACTTGCATAATTAATTTTCTTGTTATAGTAGGGCTCAATGGTTTCACTGTATTGTATAAATACATAATCATCTAATGCCTTTAAATCATTATACCACCTCTCAAAGGCAACCAATTTAGTTTTTAGTGAATCGTTCTCAACTTTGGAAATAAAATTCTGATTTATAAATTCATTCATCACAGAAAATTTGGGTCTCAAAGTATATGATGTTCCCAGGGCTCCAATGGAGTTCTCAAGCTTATAAAGTGAGTCTTTGTTTTTAAGAGCAAGTAGCTCCAAACTTCTAACAAGTTTTATTTTAATAGTATCTAAAATTTTTAAATTATATTCTGTTCCTTCAATCTGGTAATGTAATTCGTCGTGAATGCTTTCATAATAATGCCGTAATTTATTATCCAATACGCGCTGTTCATTCCAATTGTTGACCTGTAGAGCGATAAGGATTCCAACAACCACCAACAAGATCTCGCCAATGGCGTACAGAAGGTACTTAGTGAATTTTTTTTCAGTGAAAAGCCGTTGACGGATCTGGCGTAGAAAACGTAACATAGGTTTAAGGTAGTGGTTGATTCACTTAAGGTAAAAAAAATCCCCTAATACCTTAAAAGCAATCCGAAGAATCTACCATCAGAAATTCAAGCTATTCTATAACAATGATAGCATCGATCATCAGAATCAGGTCTCTGGCTTTTTGCAGTGCCTTTTGATGAGCTACTAGCGTGGCGGTTAGATTGTTGTGGTTCATCTTAAGTGTCATCAGAAAAGAGGTGTCTTCTGCAACCTGGTCATCATTATGGGGAATAGCCTTTTCCCCAAACTCCCATTCTGCGAAGTGCATTCGCACATAGGGGAGCCAGGCAGCCTCAAATTCCATAGTGTCATCGCCGAGTTC
>JABDQM010000276.1 GCA_013042315.1 Flavobacteriaceae bacterium
GCCATTACGGTGATGTTTGATGCAGATATGGGAAAGACCCTGATTTATGGCATCATTGTAGCCATACCCGCCATTATAATTGCAGGACCTTTTTTCTCACGCACCTTGAAAAATATAAATGCCTCTCCCTTAAAGGAATTTGTGAATCCCAAAATTCTCAGTGATGATGAAATGCCCGGAATGGGAATTAGTATTTTCACTGCTCTTTTACCTATCCTCCTAATTGGTTTAGCCACTATTGCAGATCTATTGATAGTTCAGGATTTTGCCCTCAAAAAGCTAATTCTTTTTTTAGGGAATCCGGTAATCGCCATGCTGATTTCTGTGTTGGTCGCGATATATACCCTGGGGTTGGCAAGAGGGAAAAAAATGAAGGAAATAATGGATTCTGTAGGCAGTTCTATTTCAGGCATAACCATGGTATTATTGATTATCGCAGGAGCAGGGGCTCTGAAACAAGTACTGATTGATAGCGGAGTTAGTCAATATATCGCCGATTTACTTCAAGGGTCCTCCCTTTCCCCATTGTTCCTGGCCTGGTTAATAGCCACAGTGATCAGGGTCTCAGTAGGTTCGGCAACCGTTGCCGGCCTCACGGCAGCAGGGATAGTATTGCCCATGATTGAAACTACCGGTGTAAGTCCCGAATTGATGGTCCTGGCCATTGGTTCCGGCAGCCTGATGCTATCCCACGTAAACGACAGCGGATTTTGGTTGTTTAAAGAATACTTTAATCTGTCCGTAAAAGACACTTTGAAAAGCTGGACACTAATGGAAACTACCGTAGGAGTGGTTGGCCTTATTGGGGTCTTAATTCTTAATCAATTTATTTAGAAACTATGAGTATCTCACCTTCAAAACGATTAACTGAGCTAGGACTGGTTTTACCTCCTGCTCCACCTCCGGCCGGACTTTATAAACCTGTCCTTTTAGTTGACGGTTTCCTGTATATTTCAGGGCAAGGGCCTATGAAAAAAGACGGTACCTACATTACAGGTAAAGTAGGAGATACACTCACGCTGGGAGAAGCTAAGCTGGCCGCAGAACAGGTAGGGCTTACAATGCTCGCTACAATCACTACCCATTTTGGAGACATCGACCGAATTAAACGGCTGGTGAAAACCCTCGGAATGGTAAATTCGACTCCCGAATTTGACCAACACCCTCTTGTTATTAATGGGTTCAGTGAGCTGATGGCTGATATCTTCGGAACTGAAAATGGAGTGGGTGTAAGGAGTGCTGTAGGTATGACCCTTCCCGGACAGGTTGCTGTTGAGATCGAAGCCATGTTCCAACTTCATTAAGGACAAGATTTATGAAAACCAAAGCCTGGTACAGGGTCGACAAAGAAGAAGAGGTTTCTTCACCAAGTCTGTTGGTATATCCCTCCAGAATTGAACAAAATATCCAGACCATGATCAAAATGGTCGGAGATGTAAATAAGCTTCGACCGCATATCAAGACGCATAAAATGGCGGAGGTGATCCAGCTACAAATCAAATATGGCATTCACCAATTTAAATGTGCTACCATCGCCGAAGCAGAACTTCTGGGCCAGCAAAATGCAGGGGATGTGCTCCTGGCCATGCAGCCGGTGGGGCCTAATGTTCAGCGGTTTTTTACCCTTATTTCAGAATTTCCTCAAACAAACTTTTCGACCCTCGTAGATAATGAGGACAGCCTGAAAGAGATAGAAAAAGTGGGAATAGAAAGGCGTACTAAAGCTTCGCTCTACCTGGATCTAAATGTAGGCATGGATCGCACGGGAGTAAAACCCGGAGAAAAGGCCGCAGGGATTTACAAAAAAATGGTGGATAGTAAATATGTGGAAGCAGCAGGGCTACACGCATATGACGGGCATATCAGACATCCCAATATAATAGACAGGGAAAGAGAATGCAATGCTGCTTTTAAAAAAGTGATAGAGCTAAAGAATCACTTAGAATCGAAGGAATACACTGTTCCCAGTATCATCGCAGGGGGTTCCCCATCATTTCCAATTCACGCTAAAAGACAAGATGTGACAAGCAGCCCCGGGACTACGCTTTTGTGGGATGCCCGATATGGCGGCGCTTTTAAAGATATGGCCTTTCTTTCGGCCGCAGTATTGATCACCAGAGTAATAAGCAAACCTGCTCCCGGCATTTTTTGTCTTGATCTCGGCCATAAGGCAGTAGCTCCTGAGATGGATTTCCCCAGAGTCCACATTTTTGGCTTGGAAGATTGCGAGCAGATCAGTCAGAGTGAAGAACATCTCGTTTTGCGAAATACCTCGAAGTCAAATGTAAAAATAGGTCAGGTTTTTTACGCTATTCCTATTCACGTCTGCCCTACAGTTGCAAAATATCCTGAAGTTTTGACCATAGAAGATGGGAAGATAACGGGTAAGTGGAAGGTCGCCGCGAGAGATCACAAGTTGATTATTTAAGAGAATTCTATCTTCATCTTTGATACACACCTCAACCGTGCGATGAATACACTGGAAAGGATTAGGAATATGCTCTGTACGTTTGATGAAATTAGAGTGCAGAACTCGGGAAATGCCATCAACAAGGCTGAAGAGGAACACGGTGTCTTTGGATGCGCTAATGAGATAAAATTCTCCTACAAGGCATGGGCTCATACCCAAGTCAATTGGCCTTGTAGCGAACTATGTTGGAGATAAGTGAGATGACAGATATCTCAAAAGGATAGTGGTCCCGTGATACCGACACCATTGCGGACCTACAAAATATATCCGAATTGCTTGCTGCCAGGAGATATTTGCAATAAGATACTTATTGCGTTTCCTGCAAGAGGCCTGGCGAAATACTTCATATTACTTTAAAGCTGTCTCAGTCTACGAGATAATTTTCTCTGCCCTAAAAAACGAATCAAGACTATCAGCTATATCGAAGCACCTGCTCACTTTTTCAACTCCACTGCAATATCTGGAATCCTTGTTCTCATACTGACAATTGAATCCACTTAGATTGACATCTTCAAACCTCTTGTTCAATTCTCTACACTGATTGTACAATGAATCAATAGTGTCCTCCTTTTTAGTTTCGATTCCGCTTCGCAACAAATAACCCCTTAGAAAATTTTGTACGGCAACTTGTGCATTTTTACAAACCACAAAAGAGACTACATCTTCTTCCGGTCTGTATAATTCCTGATTGGCTTCCTTCATTTTACTGATGGCTATTTCAAAATAGGGATTTGCTAAGTTTTCCATCGCTTCTGATTTAATATTTATACTTTTAATAGAAACATAATCTCTGGTTTGATTGTTCAGTTTCAGCACTACATATTCCTGAATAATTCAAGTCGCTCCCATTTTGTTTCCACTTCTTCCTGTGCTTGTTTTAAAAGGGCCTCGCCAAGTTCCGGGTCTTCTTTTACAACTCTTGTAAAGCGAGTTTCCTTGTACATGAAATCTTCAAGTGGTTTGCTCGGCTCTTTCGAATCTAACTTGAATTTTTTGCCTTTGGGTTTAGAAGGATCGAACCTGAATAAAGGCCAGTAACCTGTTTCAACCGCCCTTTCCTGATGTAATGCTCCCTCTTTAAGATCATAGCCATGTTCCCCACAATGAGAGTAAGCAACAATGAGGGAAGGCCCTGGATATTCCGCTGCCTCTTCTATTGCCCGCAAGGTTTGCATGTCTTTGGCTCCAAGGGCGACCTGGGCCACATAAACATTACCGTATGAAATGGCTTGCAAAGCAAGGTTTTTTTTGCCTGTCCTTTTTCCCGAAACAGAGAATTTGGCACTTGCCCCTAAAGGAGTTGCCTTAGACGTTTGACCACCGGTATTAGAATACACTTCGGTATCAAGTACCATTATATTAATGTCCTCACCGGAGGCCAGTACATGGTCTACACCTCCATATCCAATATCGTAAGCCCAGCCATCGCCTCCTAAAATCCATACCGCCTTTTTCCTCAGATACTCAGTCAGGTTCAGCAGTTTATTAGCTTCGGGAATGTCCTTATGATTAGATAAGATATCATTCAATTTATCGAGATCATTAAACTTTTCCTTACGCTGTCCTTCATTCTCTTCCGCGTTATTTAAAATGGCTTCCACTATTTCCGTTCCCACCGTATTTTCTAGGGATTTTAACAAGCCTACTGCAATTTCCTGTTTTTTAGAGAGCGCTAGTTTCATTCCAAAACCGAATTCAGCATTATCTTCAAACAGTGAGTTTGCCCAGGCGGGACCTCTGCCTTCTTCGTTGGTTTTGTAGGGGGTTGTCGGTAGATTACCCCCGTAAATTGAGGAGCATCCTGTTGCGTTTGCAATTAAAATACTGTCTCCATACAGCTGAGTGAGCATTTTTATGTAAGGTGTCTCACCGCAGCCTGAACAGGCACCGGAAAACTCGAAAAGAGGTTCCAGGAACTGGGATCCCTTAACATTGGTAATCTGCAATGCAGTCCTGTCGTAATCAGGTAGCTTAATAAAATAATCCCAATTTTCATTTTCAACTGCGTCAACCTCAAGCTTTTTATGCATGTTGATCGCTTTAAAATCCGGAATCTCTTTGCTCTCAGCCGGGCATACTGCCACGCAAAGGTCACATCCTGTGCAGTCTTCCGGGGAAACCTGAAGTATATACGACTCGGTTTCCTTTTTAAACGGCCTGCCTTTGGCAGGAGTACTTTTCAGGGATTGGGGAGCAGATTCCAACTCTTCGTTGGAAACCACCTTTGCGCGAATCGCTGCATGTGGACAAATGGCAACACACTTATTACACTGGGTACAGAGTTCTTCCCCGTCCCAAACAGGGATAAAATCAGCGATTCCCCTCTTTTCAAATTGTGTGGTCCCCGTTGGGAATGTACCGTCTATAGGAAAATAACTCACGGGTAGTTCATCTCCCTTACCTGCAAGGATTTTTCCGAGCACTTCTTTCACAAAAGGATCAGGTTCTCCAGACATGATAGATCTCAAGCCACGACTTGTAGTGACTCTTTTGGGATAATCAACTTTTTCCAAATGCTCAAGGGCTGTATCAACTGCATTGAAATTCATTTTTACAACTTTATCCCCCTTGTGGGAATACGATTTAACAATGGCATTCTTTATCTTTTCAATAGCCTCATCTTTCGGGAGTATCCCTGAAATTGCAAAGAAACACGTTTGCAATACTGTATTTGTTCTTTTACCAAGCTTCGCAGCGTGAGCAACTTTGGTTGCATCTACCACGTAGAAATTCAACTCATTGTCTATGATTTCCTGCTGCATTATCCTCGGCAACTGGTCCCAGATTTCATCTTTGGAAAAAGGAGCATTCAAAAGGAAAGTGCCTCCTTTTTTAACATGATTTAAAATGTCGTATTTCTCAATAAAATTAAACTGGTGACAGGCAACAAAATCAGCCGTATTAATCAGATAGGAAGAGTTTACCGGATTTGGTCCGAATCTCAGATGTGAAATTGTCTGGGCTCCTGCTTTCTTGGAATCGTAAACAAAATAACCCTGTACGTAGTTATCGGTAGTTTCCCCAATGATCTTGATAGAATTCTTATTGGCTCCCACCGTACCATCAGATCCTAGACCGTAAAACATACAATTGAAGGTCGTTTTCCTGGTATTAAACACTGGGTTGTATTCCAGACTGGTATGGCCAAGATCGTCATTGATCCCTATTGTAAAATGATTTTTTGACTTCTCTTTGAGTAATTCATCATAAATACCTTTAACCATTGCAGGATTAAACTCCTTGGATGACAGGCCATATCTTCCACCAATTATAACAGGCATTTTCCGGTCACTTTCAACAAAGGCAGTTACCACATCGAGATAGAGCGGCTCCCCAATACTTCCGGGTTCTTTCGTCCTGTCTAAAACGGCAATTTTCTCGACACTCCCCGGTATTTTTTCCAATAAGTGTTCCATGGAAAACGGTCGATAGAGGCGAACAAATACCGCCCCTACTTTAGTGCCCTGTTCAACGAGAGTATCGACAGTTTCCCTCACTGCGCCTTCACCCGATCCCATAATGACAATAAGTCGTTCTGCTTCCGGATGGCCAACATAGTCGAACAGTTCATACTTACGACCGGTATGGGTGTAAAATTCATCCATTACTTCCTGTACTACCTGTGGGACTACATCATATTGAGGATTGGCAGCTTCCCTCGCCTGAAAAAATACATCCGGATTCTGGGATGTACCCCTAATTACAGGATGGTCGGGATCCAGGGATCTCTTTTTGTGTTCTTCAATCTTATCCTCCGGCATCATTGCTTTGATTACCTCATCAGGGATAGAATCAATCTTTGAGATTTCGTGAGAAGTCCTGAAACCATCAAAGATATTGAGGAAGGGTACTCTTGTTTTAAGGGTAGCTACCTGAGAAATCAGGGCAAAATCCATTGCTTCCTGAACAGAACCTCCAAAAAGCATGGAGAATCCCGTTTGGCGTGTAGCCATCACGTCAGAATGATCGCCAAAAATAGACAGGGCGTGCGTTGCAACCGTCCTGGCAGCTACATGAATGACAGCAGGTAACAATTCACCTGCAATTTTATACATATTGGGGATCATCAATAATAATCCCTGAGAGGCTGTAAAGGTTGTGGTGAGTGCTCCGGCCTGTAAAGAACCATGTACGGCACCGGCAGCACCACCTTCACTTTGCATTTCCACAATTCTTGGAACATTACCCCATATATTTTTCTGATCTTCAGAACTAAACACATCCACATGTTCCCCCATTGGCGAAGCAGGAGTTATGGGATAGATGGCGCATACTTCATTGGTTTTATGAGCTATCCTTGCAACGGCCTCGTTGGCGTCACAAATTAATTTTGGAAATTCTTTTTTCATGGTGATCTATTTACATTTTTTAGCCCGAAATGGATATAGAAAGCAGTACATGAGTACTGAAGTTAGCAAAGTGCAATGTTCCGAAAAGCATAATTTTTCGTTTCCTGATCTTTTAAAAGTAGCGTTCTAATCAGGCGCAAACTATGACATTTATCAGGTGAAGATTATCCTGATCGCTTAGTGTTTTATTGAGGCGAAGAGACTTATTATTTCAGATAAGTCACCAGAAAATCTTTTCTAATAAGAATTCTCTATTCTCCGTGCAACCAGGCCTTTTTTTCCAGTAACTGTTCTTCAGATTCCACATATTCCTCATCGGGCACACAGCAATCTACAGGACATACTGATGCACATTGAGGCTCATCGTGAAAGCCTTTGCATTCTGTACATTTGTCTGGCACTATATAGTAGAATTCATCTGATATAGGATCGTTCTCTGCATCAGCCTCTACCTCTTTCCCCCCGGGTGTACTTATCAATCCCGAAAGGGCAGTCTCATCGGAATACGACCATTCCTGGTCGGGTTCATATATCGCATTATTTGGACATTCTGATATACAGGCATCGCAGTTAATGCACTCGTCAGTGATGATTATTGCCATAACTTATATTTTTAGGATTTGCCAACTAATTTAAGCTTCTAAGATTGCTTTAATAATGATAATTGTCATATTTCTTAACCTAGACAAGGGATATATTTAATAAATTATACAGAGGATTAGTATCGGTATAGTTTATGACAATATTTACATCTGATTAGCCATGAGTATTTCTAATATTGAAAAATCGAAAACAGCTCTGGAAGCTGTTGTAGTGCGTTTTGCAGGAGATTCGGGAGATGGTATGCAATTGACAGGCTCTCAATTTTCCGATACCTCAGCCATGTTTGGAAACGATGTAGCTACCTTCCCTAATTACCCTTCTGAAATACGAGCTCCTCAAGGGAGTTTATACGGTGTTTCTGGTTTCCAGGTCCATATCGGCAGCGTGGAAGTCAGCACGCCCGGAGATAATGTAGATCTGTTGGTAGCCATGAATCCGGCAGGACTTAAAACCAATCTTCATGCGGTAAAACCGGGCTACGGAATCGTTGTCGATACTGATTCCTTTACCAAAAAGAATCTGGAAAAGGCACATTATGAATCTAATCCCCTGGAAGATGGGAGTTTAGACGAGTATCAGGTTATAGAGGTGAGCATGACCTCACTAACTAAAGAAGCCCTGAAAGAGGTGGCGGGCCTTGACAAAAAGACGATCACCAGGACTAAAAACATGTTTGCATTAGGAATGGTATACTGGATGTATAATCGGTCAAGGCAGCACACTATTGACTTTTTTAAATCCAAATTCCAGTCCAAGCCCGAACTTATAGAGGCTAATACTAAAGTGCTGAATGCCGGGTACTACTATTCGGAGACCCTGGAGTTGATCCCGAATGCTTATACCGTGGCCCCGGCGAAAATGCCATCAGGTACCTATAGGATTATAATGGGAAATACTGCCACAGCATGGGGATTTTTAGCTGCCGCAGAAAAATCAGGCCTTGAACTATTTTTAGGTTCTTACCCCATTACACCCGCATCTGAAATCCTTCATGAATTGGTGAAGCATAAACATTTTGGCGTCAAAGTCCTGCAGGCAGAAGATGAAATCGCAGGAATTAGTTCGGCTATAGGAGCTTCTTTTGCAGGAGACCTGGCCATTACAACTACTTCGGGACCTGGTTTAGCTTTAAAAGGAGAAGCACTTGGCCTGGCCGTGATGCTTGAACTTCCCTTGGTGGTGGTTGATGTACAAAGGGGAGGGCCCTCTACCGGACTCCCAACAAAAACAGAACAATCTGATTTGCTTCAGGCTATGTATGGCCGTAACGGAGAAAGCCCTGTTGTGGTGCTTGCCGCCAGCACACCTGCAAATTGCTACAATTTCGCCTATGAGGCTTCCAAACTTGCTATTGAACATATGACACCGGTCATTCTCCTTACCGATGGCTATATCGCCAATGGCTCTGCTCCCTGGAAGATCCAAACAGTGTCTGAGATGCCCGAAATTACCCCAAGAATAATCTACAGTGCAAATAGCCAGTGGAATTCTTATGATCGAAATAATGAAACACTTGCTCGTGACTGGGCGATCCCGGGAACTCAAGGATTGGAACACCGTATTGGAGGTCTGGAAAAAGATAGGGAAACAGGAGAGGTTTCCTATGATCCGGAAAACCACCAATACATGACCCATATCAGGGAAGAAAAGATTAAGCGAATTCAAAACTATATTCCTGAACTTCAACCAAAATTTGCCCAGAAAGGTGATTTGTTGGTCGTAGGCTGGGGAGGTACGTTTGGAACCCTTTACGCAGCGGTAAAAGAAATGAAACGTCAGGGAATTGGGGGTATTGGCCTTGCCCATTTTAATTATATTAACCCACTTCCAAAGAATACCGAAGACGTCTTGAGAAATTTTAAGAAGGTTGTAGTTTGCGAACTGAATTCTGGACAATTTGCCTCCCTACTCAGAATAGATTTTAACGATATACCCTTACATCAATTCAACAAAGTTCAGGGCCTGCCCTTCGGAAATGTGGAATTGATCGAGAAATTTAAAGAACTGTTAGGATAATCATGGAAACAACGGATAAAAAATATACGTACAAGGACTTTGCAAGTGATCAGGAAGTGAGATGGTGTCCAGGATGTGACGATTACGTCATTCTTAGAGCCATGCAAAATGCCCTGCCACAAGTGGGGATAAAAAAGGAAAACGTAGTTTTTATTTCAGGTATTGGTTGTTCTTCACGTTTTCCCTACTACATGGACACTTACGGTATGCACGGTATCCATGGAAGGGCACCGGCAATAGCATCAGGAGTAAAGTTGGCTAACCCAGAGCTCAGCGTTTGGGTAATCACAGGGGATGGAGATGCTATGGCCATCGGAGGCAACCACTTTATTCATGTGCTTAGGCGCAACCTTGACATGAACATTGTACTCTTTAACAATGAGATCTATGGGCTTACCAAAGGGCAATTCTCACCGACATCTCTGGTAGGGCAAAAAACTAAATCTTCACCATACGGAAATACTCAACCTCCTTTTCTTCCAGGAGAACTGGCAATTGGTGCACAAGCTCGTTTTTATGCCCGTGTTGGTGGCAACACACCTAAAGAAATGACTCAGGTGTTTGTTGATGCTGCAAAATTTAAAGGCACCTCCCTTATCGAAGTGTTGCAGAACTGCGTAATCTTTAATGACGGGGCATTCGCCAAGTATACAGACAAAGCTGTTAGAGCAGATAAACAATTATTTGTGGAACACGGAAAACCTATGATTTTCGGGAAAGAGCGAAATAAAGGATTGGTTCTGAAGGGCCTGAAATTGGAAGTCGTTACGCTTGGGGAAGATGGTTTTACGGAATCTGATCTTTTGGTACACGATGCAGAAATGGAAGATCCCACCCTGCATCAGATGTTGATTCGAAGTGAGTATCCCCTGGTTACCGGCATTATCAGAAGATTTCCTGATGTAACTTTTGAGGAAAGGGTCGATGACCTTACAAGGAGAGTGAGAGCCGATTCTAAATTCAATAAAACAGAGGATCTTTTCTTCTCAGGAGAGACCTATGAAGTAGATTGATCTTACATTTTTGGCCAGCTAATAAAAATTATCTTAAACTAGTCCCGCAAAACCGAGGAAGGCCAGGGAAAGTAATCCGGCTACTAATAAATTGATGGGTACACCCTTCATTCCCTCTGGAATATCCGCCAGTTCTAAGAATTCCCTGATACTGGCAAAAAGAATGAGGGCCAAAGCAAAACCAACCGCGCTGGAAAATGAAAAGAACACTGCCTTGAGAAGTGTACTATCTTCCATTCCCAGTGCCAGGATCGCAACCCCAAGGACGGCACAATTTGTGGTAATCAAAGGTAAAAATACCCCCAAGGCCTGGTATAGAGGTGGACTTACCTTTTTTAATATAATTTCCACCATTTGGACAAGGGCAGCAATAACCAGAATAAAGGTGATCGTCCTCAAATAATAGAGCTCCATAGGTACCAGCACATATTGATGTAAAAGATAGGTAACTGTAGTGGCTATAGTCATGACAAATAATACCGCCCCTGACATTCCCACTGAAGTAGAAACCTTGTTGGAAACTCCTAGAAAAGGGCAAATTCCCAGAAACTGAGACAAGACAATATTATTGACAAATACGGCACTTATAAGGATGACAAAGTATTCCATATTACGCGATTTTTTTAGTTATTCTATTGAATAGAATCGCCAGATAAGCCAGGGCAATAAAAGCTCCCGGAGGGAGTATAAAAAGGATTAGAGTGTTAGCTTCTTCCGGCACAAATCTGAATTCAAACAAGCTGCCATTTCCCAGAATTTCGCGGGTAGCCCCTAAGACCGTAAGCGCTATGACAAAACCCAGCCCCATTCCCAGAGCATCGACAATTGACGAACTGAGATTGTTCTTTGATGCAAAAGCCTCGGCCCTGCCAAGAATCAGACAGTTGACGACAATCAGCGGGATAAAAATCCCTAATTGCTCATATAAAAAGGGAATATAGGCTTCCAGGACCATTTCCACCACTGTGACAAAAGATGCGATGATCACAATAAATGCAGGGATCCTGACTTTATTCGGAATTTGGGATTTGAACAAGGATACGACCATATTCGACATTAGTAAAACAAATAAAGTGGCCACTCCCATCCCTAGACCATTGAAGGCAGAGGAAGTAACACCTAGTGTAGGGCACATCCCAAGGAGCATTACAAAAACGGGATTCTCCTTTAAAAGGCCTTTTAAAAAGTTTTGCTTTTGGTCTATCGTTTTATCCATTGCACTATTGATCGTAATCTATTTCTGTCTTCTCGTAAGATGTGAATACATCAAAGGCTTGCTGTGTTGCCTCGGCGAAGGCCCTTGAACTAATTGTTGCCCCGGAAAGGGCATCTACATCTCCTCCGTCCTTTTTTACTTTCAGTAAAATATTTGCAGGGTCCTGATTCCTAAATTGACTTAAGAATTTCTCTCCCTTCATTTTTGTTCCCAGGCCAGGAGTTTCTTTTTGTTCTAAAACAACTATGTCCTTGATCTGCCCATCCGGTTCAAAACCTACCATCAACTTTACCACTCCGCTATACCCTTTCTCAGAAATACCTGTAACTGCTGCTCCCACAAAAATGCTATCCCTATATGCCGGATAGATCGAAGTACTATCTTTTACACCTTTCACTTTAATTTGAACTTTTGAACTAACGGGCTCATTGTTGAACTGAGGCAAAACGATATCAAGGGCATTCATTACCCTTGCAAGTCGAGCCCTCGCTTTGGGTTCCAGAGTGAGATCATTGACATATCCCAGTGATAGTCCGGCCACCAATGTAATAATCAGAAGAACGCTTACCATATTCAATAATGTAGATTCCTTCTTCTTCACAATTATATAATTTTAGCTTTGATCCTTGATCCAAACCTTCTGGGTTTGAAATATCGGTTGATGAGGGGTACAAATGCGTTCATAATCAGGATCGCAAAAGATATTCCTTCAGGATAGGATCCGAATAACCTGATTACAACAGTAATAACACCGATCCCAACGGCAAAAATGACCATCCCTTTTTTAGTCACCGGGCTGGTTACCAGATCGGTGGCCATATAAAAAGCCCCGAGAATAGCACCTCCGGAAAGGACGTGAATTAGCGGATTTGCGTAATGTTCAGGGTCTGCTATCCAGAAGGCACCCGTCATCACTGCCATAGTAGCCAAAACCGTAATAGGAATGTGCCATGAAATAACTTTTCTGGCTAATAGAAAAATACCTCCAAGAAGCAGGGCTATGGCCGACATTTCTCCCAAGGATCCCGATGTTACTCCTAAAAACATTTCTGTGGCTGAAGGTATTTGGGTGCTGATCTCGGTCATTGACTGTCCAAATTGTACTCCTTCTTTGATAAGACCCAGGGTAGTTGCTCCCGTCACTGCATCCACCATTGCGGTGTTGTTTTCAACAGGAGTAGGCCATAGTGTCATTTGTACCGGAAATGACACCAATAAAAACACCCTTC
>JABDQM010000288.1 GCA_013042315.1 Flavobacteriaceae bacterium
GGCAAATTCCAAGGACTGCTAATATGCCTACCATAGGATAGAATATCGCATCCTTGTTGTTCATCATGATATTCAGAAAATTGTTGCAAAAGAAAAGCGCCATGAGGCCAACATGCCAGCTGATGACTGCTAAGGGGTCATAGTCCTGAGTAATCAAAACAATAGAAAAAGGAATAAAGAAAAAGGCGTGCATCCAGTTAAAAAAAGAGAAAACTGTCTTCCCGAGGGAGTATTTTACCACCTGACTCTTTTTAAAGGGCATGTAAAGAAGTGGTTTTATGTTCAGGATGGGCATTTTCTGGAACATATACCGTATGTATAAATCTCCTAATATGTAATAAATCATAAATTGATTCACTACACGCAAAGGGTCGCCCAGGCCTTGTTTCTTAATAATGAAATAAGATCCGAAGCCCATTGCCAGAAAAACAAGAATAAAATATATGGCTCCAAAAATCATCAGAATCTTGAAGGCGAGATTGGTTTTAAAAGAAGCTGCTCGGAAAAAGGACTTCCACTGAAGGGTAAAAAAGTGTTTTAACATAAGGGTTGGTTAATTCAATTTTCTGGATTAGTCCGCCAAATATAGTATATGTTACAAAAGTGAGATATTTATTGAAATGTATTTATTTTACTTTTCCATTCCTTAGTTTTGCAAAAAAAATTGCAAAATGAGTACGTTTTATTCCCTTAAAGTATCAACTGTAAGGACTTTAACCCCAAGTTCAGTTGCTATTTCCCTTCAAGTACCGGGTGATCTCAAAGATAAGTTTCGATTTGATGCCGGGCAACATCTCACCTTAAAACAGGAAATTAATGGTGTGGAAGTGCGGCGTGCTTATTCTATATCTAGTGCCCCATCAGAATCGGAATTGACCGTGGGAATAAAAAGAGTGGAGGGCGGTACATTTTCTACCTGGGCAAATGATAGCCTTAAAGAGAGTGATTCCATAGAGGTGATGCCTCCCAAAGGTCACTTTATGTTTACCCCTGCCGAAAAAGGTCAAAACATCTGTGCCTTTGCCGCCGGCAGTGGCATCACGCCCATAATGAGTATTATGGAAAGTGTGCTAGACAGTAATCCTGAAAATACATTTGTACTGGTTTACGGAAATCAATCCCCGGAAGAGACCATGTATCACGAGAAAATAGAGGAGCTCTCTAAAAAGTACAAAGATAGATTCTCAGTAAAATTCATCTACAGCAGATCAAGGGAAGAAGACGCCTTACAAGGGCGAATTGACGGATCGATTGTTAACCTGATCATCAAGAATAAGTTCTCTGATCGCAATTTCGACCACTTTTATATCTGTGGCCCTGAAGGCATGATCGACAACGTCAGAGAAACGTTGGTAAAAAATGAGGTTGCCGAAGACAAAATTCACTTTGAACTCTTTACTACTTCCCAAGAGGAAGATGTTTCTGATCTAGAAGGAGAAACAAAAATGGAAGTAACTCTGGATGACGAAGTATTCTCATTTGTCATGGACAAAAAGAAAATAGTGCTCGATGCGGTCTTAAATGAAGACATTGATGCCCCATACTCGTGTCAGGGAGGGGTGTGCAGTACATGTATCGCCAGAGTTACAGAGGGAAAAGCTGAAATGGTAAAAAACCAAATCCTTACGGATAGTGAAATAGAAGAAGGATTCATACTTACCTGCCAGTCGCATCCCTTGACTCCTACGCTCAAGATCGATTACGATGATGTATAGCGTTAGAAGGAGTCAGGTTTTTTGAAGAAGGCCCTCCAAAACTCTTGAAGCGTGGTCATACCCTATATTATAGGCTTTTTCAATACCTTTTTTGTCCAAAACGCCAATCTGTTCTACTTGTGTGGGCTCAAATACTAGGTCGCACTTCCTGATTTTCTGCCTATTAACTGCGTAAACCATTAAACTGGTAGTTCGTGAAGCCAATTGAAAAGAGGAAGTGATCTCTTTCCTATTCACTTCCCGAATTACTGACACATTACTTCCTATTACAATCTCTACCTGGCCCTGCAGGGGTTCAGAAGGAAAATTATTCATAATTCCACCATCTGCATAAAGGGAGTTTTTCATTTCAACCGGACTAAAAACCGGGGGTAATGCCGCAGATGCCAGGAGTGGCATTATGAGTTCCCCTTGGGAAAAAACTTCTTCCTCCCCTTTTAGTAAATTGGTGGTAACCACGTAAAGTTTTTTATTCAGGTCCTCAAAATTCTCAAATGGGATATAGGTTTTAAAAATGTCATAGTACCGTTCTGTGTCTACTAAGCCCGGCTTATTTATGGTAAGGAAGTTATATTTAAAAAGAGGAGTCTCTTTAAAAAAAGCCAGCATATCCTCAATATCCCTGTTCCCGGCATATAATGCTCCAATTAAAGCACCCGCACTACTTCCGGCAATCATTTTAGCTTCAATCTGGTGTTCTTTCAGCACCTTAAGTGCTCCAATATGAGCCATACCCCGTACTCCGCCTCCCGATAAAACGAGTCCGATGCTCTTGTTATGTAGATCCGATAGATTCATACCCGAAAAACTAATTAAAATTAAGCATTTATGCAGCTTGCCATTTTAATCTTTCGATAATAATACAAACTACCTGGTATGTGCTAGATGGAGCTTAGATTCTAAAGCCTTAAAAACAAACCATTTACCTGTGTTTTAAGTTAATTACCCGTGAAGTAAATCATTTTGGATACAAAACAGAGAATTGTAACCGACCATGTAGTCGGTTTCGGACAATAGAGTTTCTTGTATCCAAAAGTTCCATGAAGTGATAGGAATTGACCCCATATGTAGGGTATTCCTGTTGAATTACATTGTAAGTTTGGCGAATTCCATCGACAAAGAAAACTGGAGATCAGCGTGAGACAGCAGAGTGTATTTATGAGAAGAATAATTGCAAATTATAGTGTTCTGCGTTGATTCCCCTTCATTATTTTTACTTTTGATATTCAAAAAAATGTTTAAAAAATGGCAAATTCATATTACGATCCATCGGATTTAAGAAAATTTGGAAATATCACGGAGTGGAGTGAGGAATTAGGAACCAAATTCTTTGATTACTACAATAAGGTATTTGAAGAAGGTGCGCTATCCGCCAGGGAAAAATCCCTGATCGCGCTGGCCGTTGCTCATGTTGTAAAATGCCCTTACTGTATCGATGCCTATACAAAAGACGGATTGCAAAGGGGCATAACAAAAGAAGAAATGATGGAGGCAGTGCATGCCGGGGCTGCTATTGAAAGTGGGGCAACCTTGGTGCACGGAGTTCAAATGATGAATAAATACAATAAATTAAGTATGTAAGTAGAGATTCTTGGAATCTTTCTTACGAATATCTATCTATAGTTTCAATGGCAACAAAATCGCTAAAAGCAAGGCATTTAGAATTGGCTGACAATCACAGGCAACTGGAGATCCTCAACGGGGGACTTTTTGAAGAAGGGGAATTGCCTTATTTTAAGGATAAGATTGCCGAGATTGGTGAATTTCCTTTAAAACCGAGAAGTCTGGAGGTCCTTCAGATCAATGTAGGGTATATGTGCAACCAGGTTTGTGAGCATTGTCATGTGGATGCCGGGCCCGACAGGAAGGAGATCATGACCAGGGAAACTATGGAATTATGCCTGGAGGTGATACGAAATACCGGTGCGCATACCCTCGATCTAACAGGTGGGGCGCCGGAAATGAATCCTGATTTTCGCTGGTTTGTTGATGAAGCATCCAAGGCTGGTATTGAGGATTTTATAGTTCGCTCGAATCTGACCATTATACGTGCCAATAAAAAATATCACGATCTCCCTCAATTTTTTAAGGAACACAATATTCACGTAGTCTCTTCCATGCCCCACTACACCAAGGGCAAAACAGACAAACAGCGAGGAGATGGTGTTTTTGATAAGTCGATAAAAGCGCTTCAGGAATTGAATGCAGTGGGATATGGCATGCCTGATAGTTCTCTTCGCCTCGATCTTGTATACAATCCTTCCGGGGCCTTCCTCCCCTCAGATCAGGCAGCGATGGAGCGGGATTTTAAAAAAGCACTAAAAGAAGATTTCGACATTAGTTTCCACAATCTCTTTGCGATCACGAATTTACCGATCTCAAGGTTTTTGGATTATTTAATCGCTTCGGAGAACTATGATGATTACATGGTTTCCCTCGTTGATGCTTATAACCCTTCAGCTGTACAGAATGTGATGTGTACCAATACAATATCAGTGAGCTGGGATGGATGGTTATACGATTGTGACTTTAATCAGATGCTCGATTTAAAAGTGGCTAGTAAAGTTCAGCATATTCGGGAATACAATGAAGATCTACTCAAAAATCGCAATATTATGATTTCCCAGCACTGTTACGGGTGTACCGCCGGTGCAGGAAGCAGTTGCCAAGGGGTTGTAACCTAGAACGTCTTCATTATTCAGGTCTTTTTTCTTTCATTATACTTCAATTTCAGCCCTATTTTACCTTTGGTCGAGAAAAAAAACCGACCAAGTGGTCGGTAGTCATCGGCCTGAAATGTGTATTTCATCCGAATTTTGACTTCTTATCGATTATTTAGGAGGCTTCACCCTTAAGTATTCAGTAAAAATGGGGTTCGAGGGTTCTTTGTTATAGACCACATGGTCTTATTAACCCAAAACCCAAATCTGATGGATAAGAATATGAAACGCATGGCAACCATGCACCGGATGCAGACAAAAGGCCTCGAATTATTCTACAAAAAAGGATATTACAATACCAGTATTGACGATATCCTTAAGGAACTCGACCTGTCAAAGGGAGCTTTTTACTATCATTTTCAGTCCAAGGAAGATTTCTTTGTCAGTATTGTTCAAAATATGGTGGTGAGAAAGGTATATAACCTAATGATAGAACCTATTGAGGGCAAAGCCGATCCATTTACATCTATAGAACGTTGTTTTGAAAATGCTCTGGCTACCGCAGAACACAATGAACTCGATTACGGCTTTGTATTAGGGAACTTTATTACCGAATTTAACGGCCGAAATGAGGAAATCTCAAAATATTTGAAGGACATCTATAAGGTTTGGGAAGTAAACCTGGTATCCACACTTCAAAAAGGAAAGACGGATGGTTACATTGCTCGCCATGTAGATAGTGAAGGAGTTGCTTCATTCCTTATCGCCTCGTATATGGGAATTAGAGTACTTATGGTTGAAGGAAACAGTAAGATGCTGGCGTATCATTATATGCAGCAAATAAAACAATACCTTAAGTCGATAGCAGAGACGCAATTGGTATAGGAACTATTTTTCCAGTAGAGCCTCTATTTTGGAGTAAATAATTTGATGATCTATGGTTTCCATTGCCTTTTCGTAACCCTCCGGATGTTTATTCCCATAAACTGATGTTGGAATCGCAGGATACTGGTCCCTATCTGCTAAGATACTATTCACCAAGGGCTGCCCATAAGGCGC
>JABDQM010000234.1 GCA_013042315.1 Flavobacteriaceae bacterium
ATTTTATAGGGGTAATTCCCGCCATAACCGGAAAGATTGAATTGGTATACGAAGGGGAACAAGAAGGGGCAGATACGGTAGCCATGATGCTTATTGATGATGCTGTAAAAAGCCTTTTCCCAAATTACTTTCCGGCCATCCTGAAGCTTGAACAAAAAGACGCTGAGGGGCCTTATGACGATCTTATTTTGTGGTTTTTCGACAGAGAGGGAATTGAATTACCAGATGATCTCAGTGAGGCGGAATACCATAAATTATTAGACAGCATTCCTCCCTTGCAGGACTTGATCAGCAAGCATCAACCCAAGGCAGCGCAAGAGGACTCTTATTTCCTTAAGGAGTTCCTTCTCTGGGGCCTGGTGGTCCATAAAAAGCTGAGTAAACAGCGTTATAAAAAAGGATTTAAACTAAAAGATCTCTACGGAGGATTTATTAGTAAATTATAGAAAAACCCCGCTGATGCGGGGTTTTTTGTGCTGCCATAGCACGGGTCTCATACATTTAGATATGAGGATTAATGTCCGTTGATGCGATCGTATCTGAAGGGCCCCAATCGGTCTTTTCGATGACGGAATGTCGTGAAGGTCAGAAATATAATCAAAGCTTGCATGAGAAGGATCATCGTGCCCACCGGAACGAATGTCGCCGGAAAAATTTGTTCAGAGTGGTCAAAATAGGTCGTGAGAATGTAAGTGGTCTCTGCCATTTTAAATAGGTAAACCGGTAGAATGGCATACATCGCAAATTCAATGGTCCTTAAAGAATTGAGGGTTATGCTATTGGTTTTTTCCGCCCGGAGAAGCATGTTCAAATAATACAGGTGAACAAAGACCAGGAAGGCAAATATATAGTTGTCGATTTTCAGAAAATAAAACTTATTGGTGTACAACCCATAGAAATCTGAGACCACGATCAAGGGAAGCAGACTGAACGAAAACAGATAGCATTTTTTCCAGGGTATGATTCTCAAGAAATTATTCATGGGCGGTTTCAAATAGCTTTTGGAATTTTCAATTTCAGAACGAGAAGATGGAATGCTTTATTTGAAAAAAATCGTTGAACTGCAAGGAATGTTGAGTATGCTTAAAAAGCTGTGGTGAAAGGAGACTCTCAAAGTTCAACTTAAGGAAACGGCTTCAGGTCTTAACCCTCCTGAACGGATAGACCTTAAAAAAGGTGAGGCTTCGCCAAAGCCATTCAAATGGACCGTAATAAAAGTGTTTGATCCACCAATTACTGACTAGCATTTGAATAACAATAAGCAGTAAGGCCAAGCCAAAGGAAACTGTATTACTGAGCTTACCAATATAGCCCAGACCCCAACCGTAAAAAACAAAAGTACCTATGATACTCTGCAAAACGTAGTTGGTGAGTGCGATTCTGCCGTAAGGAATAAATTGATTGAGAAATTTTTTCCATTTCTCTGATCTGTAGATCATAACAAAAAGACAGAGGAGGATAAAGGTGATAGATACGTTTACCAGATCAAAACCGGTTAAACCGATCATGGAAAACCAGGTATTAAATTGAGGCTCAGGACCGATTTGAATAAAAGCTCCAACGGTGATCAGAATAGCTACGCACAACAAAATAAATGAGGCCCAGAGCAGATTCTTGACAAATGCTTTCTTTTCCCTGTATTTTTTAAAGAACTCTATCCTGCCAGCGTAGAGTCCCAGCAGAAAAAACCCGAAGGTGAGGTAGCCTCTGGAAAAAATCCCCAATTGAAAATCCATTTTCGTGACATGACCTTCCCAGGCATTGGTTTTGAAAACTTCCCAGATGGATCCATGAGAGATAATATTAAAATACTCAATTATTTCAGGGCTGTCTGGTGTAAAATTATAGGAGCTGAATATATTATCACCCTGTGTAAAGAAGAAAACAAGAAATCGGCCTAGGCCAAGAAAAATCACAAGGGAAAAACCTAAAATCCATTCTTTTTTAAGTCGGTAAAACGGTACGAGAAATACACCTAGTAGCGCATAAATGGTAAGGATATCTCCGCGATAAAAAAGACTGTGAAGATAGCCGATAAGCAGGAGAAGCGTAAGGCGCCAAAGAAACCGTAACTGGTAGTCCTTCCCTCTCAGATCGGCATTCTTCATTTGTATAAAGAAACTCAGGCCAAACAGGAAAGAGAATAAGGCAAAGAATTTTCCTCTGAGCAGCAATAAGATTATCCCGTCTATGACGTAGTCGAAAGTTCCCTGGTGTGCGGCTTCCATCGCTCCCTCGGGCGGAAGTGAACCAATATAATTTTCGACCATATGGACGATAACAATACCGGCAAGTGAAAATCCGCGGAGGGCATCGATGATATCAATGCGCGCTTTCTTTTTAAGTTCAGTCATTATTTGTTTTTATATAACAACTGATCATGATGGTTGTAGTGTCACTATAAAATAGTCCGTGAATTTGAAAGAATTAATATGAACCGCCATTATTTTATGCAATCCATGTTTTTCTTTCACTCAATCGGGCAAAAAAGACGAGTAAGATAGCAATACTAATAACCATAATTGGAATAATAACAGCTTCTGTTTTGCCGTATACTTCCGTGGCATTGGTCATAAAGAAACCATATCCGGTTTGAACCAGTACACCGATCAGGGAAAAGCCCAAAACCGATTTAGCCCATTTTTTTCGCAACAGAAGTCCGATACAGCCAGCCGCCCCGAACCACACAGCGATGGCAAATGCCGCCGTAACCCATGCAGGAGTATTTTCCATAAGCTCAACCTGTGCAGCGGTCATTTCCGCTTTAATCGCTTCTTTCATAAAGGCAGTACCCAGATAGTTCATCACCCCCATCAGATTCCATAAAAGGGCAAGTACGCTAACCACCCAATACCAGACCGGTGGTTTTGTTGTTGAATGTTTGTTCATCTTAGCTTGTTTTGGTAGTTGTTCCTACAAAGTACAAATTTTTTATATAGACTCTGATAACTGGACAAATTTGAAAGGCCTAAATATTGAACTGCATATTTGTGATATCTTTAAATCGGATACCTATAGGATGAAAGGAAAGTACATTTATATTATCTGGGTTCAGTATCTGGGGTTCAGATACAGCGGCTGGCAGAGACAACCCGGTCAGAAAACGGTTGAAGGTATGATCAGGAAGACCTTAAAATTTATTAGTCCCGAAGGGCGTTACAAGGTCTTGGGGGCGAGCAGAACTGATGCTAAAGTCTCTGCCCTGAAATCAGCTTTTCAATTGATCTCACAAAATGACCCAATAAAGGAGATGGATGCATTTATTGGAGAGCTCAATCGAAACCTACCTGCAGATATTCGGATTTTGGGAATGGAGAAAGCCAGAGAAGGCTTGAATATCATAAAGGATGCCACTAATAAGGAGTATCACTACCTGTTTTCATTTGGCTCAAAAAACCATCCGTATTGTGCTCCCTTTCTAGCGAATTTTCCCGATGAGCTCGATTTGCCCTTGATGCAGGAATGGGCTTCTGTCTTCGAGGGGGAACACGATTTCCGAAACTTCACGGCCCGACTGCAGCCGGGCTCTACTACCCTGAGAAGGATAGCCCTATGTTCTATTGAAGAAAATACGGCCATAGAGGCTAATTTCTTTCCGGAGAAAAGCTATATGCTCAGGGTTAAGGGAGATGGTTTTATGCGATACCAGATCAGGATGATTATGGGTGCCCTGGTATTGCTTGGAAAAAGAGAAATAGATCCTGAATTCCTTCAAAAAGCGCTTCAGCATGGCACCGAAGTAAATATTCCTTATATAGCCCCCGCCTCGGGATTATATCTGAATGACATAGAACTCAAGTAGTGCCAAATTGTTTTATATCTTTAAAGGAAACTTGTTTTATATGGCTAAAATTCATCTACCCGGTAGTAAACCTCTCAAAAAGAAATTCAAAATCCACAAGAAAGTGGGGAAGGCTCCGGGGACGATCACCTACATGGGAAACCGGGAAAATGCCATTAGTTCTCTCGATGTGATCGCTTATAAAGACGAGTATGCCGAAGAATACAGTCCGGTGAAAATTGAAACCCTCAGCGAGCATAAGGCAGGGGAGGTTAAATGGATCAACCTCATTGGACTTAGCGATGAGGGCTTTATTACAAGTCTTGGAAAATTATTCGAATTAAACTCCTTAGTGCTCGAAGATGCGGTACATACGGAGCAGCGTCCTAAAATTGACGAGTACGAAAATTACATATTTGGCGTCTTTAAAATGATCTATCTCGATGATGATCAGAACATTATTATTGAACATGTAGCCCTGGTGTTATTCGAAAACTTCGTTCTCGTATTTCAGGAATTAAAGGATGATGTATTCAATTCGATAAGACAAAGAATACTCGGTAAACAGGGACGTATAAGGAGTCGAGGAGCAGATTATCTGTTTTTCGCCTTACTCGATGCCATCATAGATAATTATTTTGTGGTCCTGGAACACATCAGCGAACAAATAGAGATCCTTGAAGAAGAGGTCTATCGAAATCCTAAACCGAAAACAGCACAGAAAATTCAGGAGTTAAAAAAAGAGGTCTTGAGAATCAGAAGGTATGTGGCACCTGTAAAAGAGTTGACAAGCCGCTTAATCGACTCAGAAAATCCGCTGATCACTAAGGATACTAAGCTTTTTCTAAGAGATGCCCTTGACCACTGCCTTGAAATCAATGAAAGCCTTCAGATCTACAGGGAAATGACGATGAGCCTCATGGAGATGTATATGAGCAATGTGAGCAATAAAATGAACGAGGTCATGAAAGTGCTCACCGTAATGGCTTCAATTTTTATCCCTCTTACCTTTATAGTGGGAATCTACGGGATGAATTTTGACAATATGCCGGAATTGCACTGGGAAAATGGGTATTATATGGTTTGGGGCGTAATGATTGTTCTGTTACTTCTGATGTTGCTCTACTTCAAGAAAAAACGCTGGATTTGATCTAAGGCTGCCAATTCCTTTCTTTAAATTTCTCTTCTGATTTATTTTGTAAATTAAACCAAAATCAAGGCATGCCAAATTGGGCTTACATACTGCTATTTCTTTTTATAGCTTACCTCCTTGTAAGTGTATTATTGTACTTCCTGCAGGATTATCTGATGTTTAAACCCGAAAAACTCCCGGAAGATTTTCAGTTTTATTACGAAAATCAGATCACAGAGGAATACCACGTGGAAACAAGAGATGGCGAGGTCATTAATGGCCTAAGGTTTAAAGCGAAAAATCCCAAGGGTATTGTCTTTTACCTGAAGGGGAATTCAAAGAGTATAAAGGGCTGGGGGAAATTCGCCGTAGATTTTACCCGTCACGGTTACGACGTGTTGATGGTCGACTACAGGGGTTTTGGTAAAAGTACAGGCAGGAGGACACAGAAGGCCATTAAAAGGGATATGCAGGTGATCTACAATAAAATAAAGGAGAAAGTGGAGGAGAAGTACATCATCCTCTACGGCAGGTCTTTGGGTTCAGGTTTTGCTGCAAAATTGGCGTCTATGAACAATCCGAGAATGCTCATCCTCGATGCACCTTATTACAGTCTGCGGCATGTGGCAAAAAAGTACATACCCTTTATGCCCTTATCTCTCTTACTTAAATTCCCAATGCCCACTTATAAATGGCTGAAATACGTTCAGTGCCCTATCCACATCATTCACGGCACAGACGATCATCTTATCCCGTATAAGTCGAGCATAAAACTATCTAAAATAAAACCGGAGCAAACCACCTTGTATACAGTTATAGGTGGCGGCCACAAAAAT
The DNA here is from genome assembly GCA_013042315.1 of Flavobacteriaceae bacterium. Lineage (GTDB taxonomy): Bacteria > Bacteroidota > Bacteroidia > Flavobacteriales > Flavobacteriaceae > Muriicola. The sequence continues at coordinate 5,750 of JABDQM010000234.1, forward strand.
TTAAACAGTTTCGAGTCGTATCACAAGATGCTCCACGATATTATCACTTCAAAACCAGAGAAAACTGTGCCTGATATTCATGGGAATGAGACAGAACAAAGTACCATAAAGCCTTATGCGTAATGTAAAGAAGGTCGTCCTGGGCATTATTGCCGGAATTTTAATCATCATAAGTATGCTTTACTACCTGCAGGAGAAACTTATTTTTCTACCCACAAAATTAGAAGATCAATACCGGTATTCCTTTACCGAACCCTTTGAGGAATTTTTTATCTCAAGACCGGACGGTGCCAGGCTTAATGCGCTTCATTTTAAACGTGAGGATCCCAGAGGAGTCATTCTTTATTTTCACGGGAATGCAGGTAATCTTGATCGCTGGGGGAATGAAGTTCTGGGCCTTGTACGGCGTAATTACGATCTTGTAATTATGGATTACAGAACTTATGGAAAGAGCAGCGGAAGGCTTAGTGAGGGGGCCTTACTGGAAGATGCACAGGCCTTTTATGACTACATCTCGGCTATTTACGCTCCCGATGAGATCGTTCTATATGGCAGATCACTAGGTACAGCTATGGCTTCTTATTTGTCATCCAGGAATACAGTTTCCACTTTAATCCTTGAAACACCTTTTTACAGTCTGGTGGATGTGGCCAAAGAGAGGTTTCCAATTTTACCCGTAGACAGGCTTATGAAATACCCTTTTAAAACACATCTGTATCTTCAGGAGACAAATTGCCCGATAATCATTCTCCAGGGAGACGAGGACAGAGTAGTTCCGATCTCATCAGCTCTGAAACTCTATCGCAGTCTTGAGGGAAAGCACCGCACCTTTATAAAATTTGAAGGAGGCCGGCATAATAATTTAAGCACCTTTGAAGACTACCAGCGCGTTCTTGATGAGTTGCTAGTTCACAATAAAGACTAATTTGCCGTCCTGGCAGCCTTCAGATTTTTCCCAATTTATTTGTGAAACGAGTCATGTATTAACTTCTTCTTTTGTTAAAAACATTGAATTTCGGTTAAAGCGTGTTAAATCACTTGACAAAACTCGTTTATCCCTTATATTAAGGGTGTTGGAACGCAAAAATTTACTCTTTTAAGGGCGTCTGCCCAGCATCGCCGAAATTCTTTTGGCAAGTTTTAAGACTTCACTTCCAACTAAAAAACATTTCTTTAACGAAAATCTATAACGCTATGAATTATTTAAATATCAAAGAAGAAAAACTATTGCCTGTAGTGATTGAACTAAATACACTGCTGGCAGAATATCATTTGTACTACCAGAAACTCAGAAACTTTCACTGGAATATATTAGGACAGAATTTTTTCGACTTACACGAACAGTTTGAGACGATGTACACTGATGCTCGTGTAAAGATCGATGAGATTGCCGAGAGGATCCTAACCTTAAGATATCATCCGATGAGCAATTTAAGTGCCTATTTGAAAACAGCGAAAATTGAGGAAAGTACGGGGAAGATGGAAGATCGTGAAATGATCGCCGATATCTTAAAAGCCCACAGTATTCTCCTCAGACAGATGGGGAAAGTGATGGAAAAAGCAAATACCATTAAAGACGAAGGAACCATAGATTTAATCGGAGCCTATGTCCGAGAGCTGGAAAAAACCAGTTGGATGCTGAACGCTTGGAACAAGGATAAAAAAGGCGAATTGAATACAGCGTCGATGATCTAAGTCCGCTGTTCGCTGAAAAATCATATTAACTATTAAAACATTTCAATGAAAGAAGAATTACAATCCTCCCTCGACATATTGCTGAATAAACTCTCTGAATGGGGAACGTCATTTGTTGAGAATCTACCCAACATCCTAATGGCAACCTTCGTGCTGTTCGCTGCATACTTTGTAGCCCGGTATACCAGCAAAGGTGTATCTAAGCTAGTACAGAAAAGAGTACCTCAGAAGTCGATTACCAATTTGATTTCCAATCTAACCACTGTGGTCGTCGTACTCTTCGGCTTATTTCTCGCCTTGAGCATCCTCGATCTCAACGACGCCTTAATGTCATTATTAACAGGTGCCGGTGTAGCAGGTTTAGTTGT
>JABDQM010000237.1 GCA_013042315.1 Flavobacteriaceae bacterium
TAGTACCCAAAATAGAATTGGTTCCCTGTGCAATATTTGCAAAAGGACCTCCGTGAATAATAGCCGGATTGCCTTCGAGGGTCTGAACAAGGTTTGGCTTTATCGCGTCCTTTAACAAAACAGTCATCGCTCCCTCTGCCTTGAGATCCCTTGCATAAACCGGTTTCCCCACCCAAGTGTTCCCGATGTAAATATTACCACATTTCTCCTGCAGATCTTCGAGATTTTTACTCAGGCAGAGTATGGCCATGATCTCAGAAGCCGCAGTGATATTGAATCCGGTTTCCCTCGGAATACCCCCGGCTTTTCCACCGAGAGCAGCTATAATATTTCGCAGCCCCCTGTCATTCATATCCATACAGCGCTTCCAAATCACAGTGCGGGGATCGATCCCAAGGTTACGCGACTTACTTTGGATGTTGTTATCGATAAGAGCCGCAAGGAGGTTATTCGCTTTTTCGATGGCGTGAAAGTCACCTGTAAAATGCAGATTGATATCCACCATGGGGATAACCTGACTCCATCCTCCTCCAGCGGCACCGCCTTTGATTCCGAAAACCGGACCCAAGCTTGGCTCGCGTAATACGATCACTGTTTTTTTCTTCTTGAGGTTGAGAGCGTCACCAAGGCCTATGGAAGTTGTAGTCTTGCCCTCTCCTGCAGGCGTTGGGGTTATGGCCGTCACCAGGATCAGGTTGCCCTTGTCTACAGCTTCTTCATCTATAAGCTGCAAGGGTAATTTCGCCTTGTTGGACCCATAATACTCCAGATCCTTCTCAGATATATTTAAAATTTTTGCAATTTCTCTGATGTGTTTTTCCTTAACGCTTTGTGCGATTTGTATATCAGTCATAAGGTGCAGTGGTTTTTAATCATTAGTTCGCCTATTGAGGCATCCTATATATTATGTGGTTTTTAATTTGAGAGAATTCTAAATAAGATAGTCGAGTCCAACTCTACCCGACCCATTGATCAAACTGTAGATTCCTACCCACAGAAAACCCATCGCCGGTAACATCCCCCATACTCCTTCTCCCCATTTCTGCAAGAAAATGGCACCCAACATTGTACAAACTATGAGAAACGCGGCAATTCTGGTTTTAAAACCGATCGCTAGCAATAAGCCGCCAATCGTTTCACTGAAAGCAGCCATCCATGCAAAAAACACAGGAAAAACAGCGAAGATTCCTCCAAACTCGGCAACGTCATGTGGAAACCAGTAGGCCACCTCAAATAATCCCAGTTCGTTAGCCGGAGGAGACCAGGGCACCCCAAATTTAGAAGCCCCGAAGTCGATAGCCAGCAACATCCCGCAGATAAACCTTGGGATAAATAAAATTAAGTCGGCCCAAAATGACTTTTGGATAACAGGGGTATTAATGAATAGGTAAAAAGAGATGAGTTTTTTCATATTCTCTGATGGACACTTTAGTATTTTTATTCTTCTTGGGATGAGGGTGCCCAGGCAGGCGACTCATTTCGAATTTCTGTATTAGTCAATCTTCTTTTCTCACCGTTCTCCAAATTGATAATATAAATATCGTAGTTATTCGCAGTTCCCGCAGTATAGGCGATCCACTTTCCATCCGGAGACCAGGATGGGGAATAGCAATCGAGAGTATCACTGGTAATATTCTTAATATTACCTCCCTCCTTATCCATTAAAAAAATTTCAAAATTATTTCCTTCGGGCCCATAAAAGGCAATGTGCTTTCCATCCGGTGAATATACCGCCCCTGAATCATAACCGGATTTATTCGTTATCCTGTTCACTTCGCTTCCATCAGCTTTCATTCTGAAAATCTCCCCATTCGCCGCATGGGTGGTATCATTTAGATCGCGAAGCTGGCGGGTAAAGAGAATATGCTCTCCATCCGGAGACCAGGACGGACTTTCCTCATAGTCTGCATTGTTAGTTAACGCCTCAATATCAGATCCGTCTATTTTCATTTTGTAAACAGACCGACTTTCACCATTGCGATTACTCATAAACACAATTTGCGAGCCGTCTGGTGACACCATTGGAAGGACATCATCCGCGGGATCCTCGGTTATACGAATGGAAGTGTCTTTTTTGAGGTCAAAATAGTAAAGTTCAGGATTACCATCTCTGTTGGAATACGCAATAATCTTATCCCCGTCAGGAAACCAAGAAGGGCCGTATTCCATGGCGGGATTGTCAGTGATATTCCTGAGGTTTTTGCCTTCGACATCCATCAGATAAATCTCCTTGTTCCCATCGCGATTCGTATTAAAAGCAATAGTTCCTGAGGGATCATTGGTTTTTAAATCAACCGAAAGCTCGGTAGCCTTAGGCGATGGCTTACAATTAGAAAAAAGAGTGAGGAATAAGATAAGTAAAGATGGGAAAGATAATATCCTTGATAGAGTTATTATTAAATACCTGCTTTTTATCTTTCCCAATTTTGAGATTTTGTCTTCAATATATAAAAAAAGGCAACGTATTAGCTGTCAGGGGTTGATTATCTAAAGTGAGAGAAGCTTTAAATCTGTCAATCAACCAAATCTGTCTAATCCAGAATCTCCAATATCCAACTTTGACCTCTAGCTTAAACTCAATTGGACAGTATCAGAATTAGAATAATAAGTATGGTCTTTCATATGATAAATACTCATATCAAGCTTTGGGAACTGAAAATAGCCAATTCTATTCGATGACCAAATTCCTATTCCTGGGATATTTTACCATATACTTTAATGTAAAGACTTTTTCTTCCTTGGAATTGAGCCTGAGTTCCCATTTGATTTCTCCGGTCTGGGCATCGTGCTTTCCTCCAGAAAGTTCATCGATCTCCACCTTGATCTCGTCACGGACCGAAACGGGGACCTGATCCAGCAACAACATACTGATAGGCTGTGACTTGTTATTTTTGACGGTGATCTTCCAGGCCCTTGATTCTTCCTTACGGGTACCCACGAACTTCTTGGAGCTAAAATCAGTTATTTTTTCCCGATTTACCGAAACACTCTTATCCTTCCCCAGGGAAATATCCAATGTATCTGTAGCATAGCGAACATCTAAAACGGTCTTGCCGACAAAGGTATTTTCGAAGAAAATATTGGCTTCACCTTCCAATAGGTTGTATTTCTCCCAGTCCTTTATGCTGCTGATCAGGTAGGCCTCTTTTTCGATTTTCGGAATACTGTAGTACTGATAGGTAGCAGGCAAGGTATAGTCTGCCATGGTTACGGTATAGGTTTTATTGTCAGAATTAACGGTATAGGGCAGATTGATCACAAAGTCGACCGTTGTCTGGTTCTCCACCTCTTGCAGGGGTATTGATTTGATTTGCGGCTCCATACTAGCGTCGGCGACCATCCCATTACGCATAGCTCTTTTTTCTTTCCCGCTGTATCCGGTCACCACTACTTCTTCTAAGGCTTGTGCATCTTCCACCAGAGTGACATTCATTACATTCCTGCTAACGGATAATGTTTTTCTTTCGTATCCGATATATGAATACTCCAGTATATTCGCATTGGAAGGCAGTGCCAGAGAATAGAATCCATCAAAATTAGTTGTAGTGCCAATAGAAGTTCCCTGTACCATCACCATTGCTCCGGGCAAAGGTTGATTATCCGTATCGCGGACAACTCCGGATACCTCATTTACGGATCGGTTATAAACCGGTGGGCTGGTATTATAATCCAGGAAATAGGTTTGCATTTCCGGTGCTGTTCCAGAAATATTCGGATTTGCTGAAGAGAGTCGGAGTTTCACATCCTTCCAGTCTATCTTCGTATCCTGCTTTATGTTTGCTTTGTATACTAGGGAAACAGGTTCGTTTACATTAGTAGATCTAATGTCGTAGGAAGGGAACCAGCCGGCATTATTGACCACATATGTCAATTCAAGATTAGTTTGGGTTGCCCTTTTGGCTTCCAATTTTACAAGAACCTCCCCGTTAGCGTATTCCTTCCTCCCTGATAGTGTATTTATCTGATTTTGGAGGTCACGTTCTTCCAAGCTGAACTTGTCTAAGGCAGCTTTCCTATCCAGTTCCTTTAACTTCAAGGCCGTAAGTTGAGTACCGAAATAGTCTGCTGCCGACTTTAATGTGGCTGCCGTGAGGGTCTGATTTCCTCCAATGTCCTTGTTGGATTGAAGAAAAATTATCTCTTCGGAGAGGATGTCCAGATAAGTGCGTTCCTTTTTGATCTTATCTCGCACAGATTCGAGCTGAGCTTCAAGGTTGATTAATTCATTGCTTTTATCCAATTTCTCCAGATAGTTCTGTTGCTGGTTCACAGAGAGTACGGTCACATTGCCATCGGCTTTGAATTGAAGGCTCTTGCCATTGATAAACGGTGAAAGGTCAGTAAACTTTAGAATACTCGTCCCAGCTGGTATATTCAAAATATTTTTCCTCGTAACCTGCGCCCCTTCAATAAAAACGGTTACCTCGTTGACATTGGTTCTAACTTCTATTTCCCTGGGTTCCTGGGCCAATACAATTCCCGTAAACAAGACGGAGGCTATCCCGATTGTTGATCTTAATTTAATTTGATTCTTCATATGTAATACTTATTCTTTTTTTAAATACCGGATCAATTAATTTTAAATTTTGTTTCCTTACGATTGTCCTGATAAGAGTCGAACACAGGTAATCACGCCTATGAACAAGATAAGGATCAGCGATAGTCGCTTAAACTTACTTTGAGGAATATACACCAATATTCTTTTACCAATATATGTACCCACGATTCCTATGAGAAGCAAAAAGGGTACGTATTTAAGATCGTGCTTATGGATATACCCGTTATTATAGTAGACCAGGGTTCTCGTAAAATCGATCATAAAATCAATAAAAGCCGAGGTAGCGATAAACACACTTTTCTCCATATTGAAGGCCGCCATGGTTAAACCCCTTATCGCCCCGCCTGTTCCCAGCAGTCCTGCAG
>JABDQM010000324.1 GCA_013042315.1 Flavobacteriaceae bacterium
ATTATCAGAAATGGGAAAGAAGCCCGGAATTTTGATGCCGTCCAAATCATGAGTGATTACTTTGCGGAAGAAGAAGAGGCCATTGCAGCCATGAAAAAGATGCTAAGTGATTTCGCCCAAGAAATGGCCACACAAAAAGCCGCCGCAGAGGCACTCCCCTCCGGATTAAAATTGGTGGTCTTAGAGGAAGGAAGTGGAGAAAAGCCTAAGATTGGACAAAAAGTGATGGTCAATTATGCGGGTTATTTAGAAGACGGCTCTATGTTTGACAGCAATTACGAGGAAGTCGCGAAGAAATACGGAAGATACGATGAGGATCGAAAACTCGGAGGTGGATACGATCCCTTTCCAATGGATTACAGTCCGGATGCCCGACTGATACCCGGTTTTAAAGAAGGGATGCTTTCTATGAAGGTCGGTGATAAAATCAGGGTCTTTATCCCCCCTCATTTGGGATACGGCCAGCAGGGCAGTGGTCCTATACCGCCTAATGCCAATCTGGTCTTCGATCTCGAGATCACAGGCTTATTTGGAGACTAAAACTCATCCCCGCCAATGGCGGGGTTTTTTTATGCCTTAGGGATTTCAGATAATATCGTCTTCAGAAATTTCCAGAATTTTTGTACTGAGGAGATCTGTACTCGTTCATCCGGAGAATGCGCCCCTTTGATGTTGGGACCAAAGCTGATCATGTCCATTTGAGGATAGTGACTGCCAAGAATTCCACATTCGAGGCCCGCATGACAGGCTACCACATGGGGCGATTCCTGAAACAGTTCTTCGTATTGCTTTACGAGTACCTTGAGTATTTCAGAATCGGGATCGGGTGTCCATCCGGGATAATCCCCACTTAGGTTCACTTCGTAACCTGCGAGTTCGAGGATGGAACTAAGGCTCATGGCCAAATTCATTTTACCGGATTCCACTGAAGAGCGTGTAAGGCAACTGATTTTGATATTTCCGTTCCCCACCTCTACCCTGGCGACGTTGTTTGATGTCTCCACCAGGTTGTCAATTGAAGTACTCATAGCAAACACCCCATTGTGCAATCCCTGAACGGCTCTAAGTAACTTCCCTTGTGAGTCCTTATCCATGCATTTAGCGGTGAGATCTTGCTCAGAAAGGCTAATATTCAGCTTGGGCTCTGTTATTCGCAGTTCCTGCTTAATATTTCCTATCATATCCTGAATACCGGCAATTACTTTTTCTTCACTACCAGAGATGGCAAACTGTGCCACACTTTCTCTGGGAATCGCATTTCTCAGTCCGCCCCCATCAATTTCACATAAGTGAATCGAACCTTTTTCCGCAGCGGCGAAGAGCATTCTGTTCATAATTTTATTGGCATTGCCAAAGCCACGGTGGATGTCCATCCCACTGTGTCCGCCTTGTAGGCCGTTAACGATGAGCCGGTATCCTTTGGCCCCGGTAGGGAGATCTGTCTCGTTGTACTTCCCTGTAGCCGTAATATCAACACCTCCGGCACATCCGATATCGATTTCATCGTCCTCTTCGGTATCCAGGTTTAATAAGATAGATCCTTCTAAGAGACCACCCTCAAGACCTTTTGCCCCCGTCATGCCGGTTTCTTCGTCTATGGTAAAAAGAGCTTCCAGGGGAGGATGTGCAACCTTATCGCCGGCTAGGATCGCCATGATCGCTGCCACTCCCATTCCGTTGTCGGCACCAAGCGTAGTTCCCCTGGCTTTAACCCAATCCCCGTCCACAAACATCTCGATCCCCTGCTCGTCAAAATTAAATGCGGTGTCATTATTCTTTTGATGAACCATATCGAGGTGCGACTGAAGCACCACAGTTTTCCTATCCTCCATGCCCGCTGTAGCTGGCTTTCTGATGATCACATTGCCCACACCGTCCTTGGTAGTTTCGAGTCCGAGCGAAGTTCCAAAATCCATCATAAAGGCGATAACGCGTTCCTCCTTTTTTGAAGGTCGCGGGACTGCATTGAGCTTTGAAAAATAGTTCCAGACCGCTTTGGGTTCTAAATTTTGAATATCCATATCAGTTTCTGCTAATTTTAGTTCAAAAATACTGAGCCCCTTTGAAACCTACTCATAAAAATGGGTAAATTTACAGTCATGAATTACAGGCTGAAAAACGCTATTGTCCTTGCTTTACCCGTTCAAGTCATTCTGATTAGCTGGATCAGCAACTATCCCTCTTTTATTGAAGAATACTACAGCCGTGGTATTTACCCGGTGATTGCGGTGTGCATGCGGTGGCTTTACGGTTGGATTCCATTTTCCCTGGGCGATATACTTTACACGGTGCTTGGACTTCTGGCCATTCGTTATCTTTTTACGAAGTGGTTATATATTAGAACAAAACCTTTTGTGTTTATCCGAAACCTGCTGGTAGTATTTTCAGTGGCCTATCTCACCTTCCATCTACTCTGGGGTCTTAACTACTACCGCGAGCCACTTGCCAAAACCCTGGGATTACAAAATTCATATTCAGCAGAGGAGCTACTCCAATTTACATCAAGACTAGCGGAAAAAACCAATCAACAACACTTAGCGCTAACGGGAAATGATAGTGTACAAGTAAACTTTACCTACAGCCAACGAGAGATCTTCGAAAAGGTAGGAAATGAGAACCATCCTGTGTCTGTTGAATTCCCGGAGTTGGAATACACGAATCCCAGTATTAAAGGATCGCTCTACAGTTTGGCCTTAACTTATATGGGATATGGAGGCTATCTCAATCCCTTTACCCTTGAATCCCAAGTCAATAAGAAAATACCCATGTTCAGGTTTCCTGTGGTAAGTTGTCATGAAATGGCCCATCAATTGGGGTATGCTGCTGAAAATGAAGCTAATTTTATCGGGTATCTCAGGGCCGTTAACCAGCCCGACCCGCATATCAAATACGCAGCCCTATCGTATGCGCTGGGATATTGTCTCGCCGAACTGAGGTTTCAGGACGAGGAAGTATTTCAGAAGGTCTACGGGAAGGTCAATAAGGGAATAAAATTAGACTACGAAGAACTCAGTGATTTTTGGATCTCTTATGAAAACCCTCTCGAGCCTGTTTTTAAAGAAGTTTACAACAGTTTTTTAAAAGCGAACAATCAGGTTGAGGGAATTCGCAGTTACAATCAGGTGGTAGCACTTTTTGTGGCTTACCACAAGCAATCACCCCTTTAAGCTCGCAGTCTGTCACTTCATTTTTTAGAGAGCATTACATCTTCATATGTTAAAAAAACGGGAATGCCCTTCAATTCTCGCCAGTTCGTTTATTTTTAGGCCGCTAACTTTAAAAATACAGCCTTTATGAAACTAAAATTCCTGATTTTGGCCGTCGCCTGTTTCTGTGCGATACCACTTTCTTCCCAGGATTACTTTCCGAAGAATGACGGGGTGAAAGCAGAAAACAACAATTATACTGCACTTACCCATGCCAGGATCTATGTAACGCCAACGCAGATCATAGAAGACGGGACCTTATTAATAAAAGATGGCAAAGTAGTTTCTGCAGGCACATCTGTAAATATACCTTCAAATAGTGTGGTGATCGATCTAAAGGGAAAATACATTTATCCCTCATTTATTGATGTGTATTCCACTTTTGGGGTGGAGCAGCCTAAACGCCCGTCAGGAGGTGGCAGATCTCCTCAATACGATCCTACCCGTGAAGGATTCTACTGGAATGATCACATTATGCCGGAAGCTGACGCGATCAATTCATATAAGTATGACGATAAGAGTGCCAAGGCCCTCCGTGAAGCGGGCTTTGGTGTTGTAAATTCCCATATTCAGGATGGAATTGCCAGGGGAACTGGGGTTTTAGTAGCTCTTAAATCTGAAGGCAACGATGCTGAACGCATTGTCGATGACAATTCGGCGCAATATTTCTCCTTTGAACGAAGCGTTATAAAACGTCAGTCGTATCCCACTTCCCTAATGGGAGCAATGGCCTTGTTGAGGCAAATGTACAGCGACGCCAACTGGTATCAGAAAGGGATGGTTGATACCAAAGACAGATCGCTCGAGGCCCTGCTCGAGAACAAAGGTCAGGTACAAGTTTTTGCAGCAGGCAATGCCGGTAATATCCTCAGGGCAGACAAGATAGGGGATGCCTTTGGCGTCCAATATGCCATTCTGGGAGGAGGAAACGAATTTGAACTCATTGACGAAATCAAATCAACCAATGCAAAACTCATCATTCCGGTCAATTTTCCGGATGCATATGACGTTTCGGATCCTTTTCAGGCCGATTATGTCTCTCTGAAAGATATGAGGCATTGGAATCAGGCTCCTTCCAATCCGAAGGTCCTTGTCGATAACGGAATTGCTTTTAGTTTCACGCTACACGAGCTAAAAAGTCCATCTGCCCTAAAGGAAAAGATTCAAAAGGCCATCACCTACGGTTTATCAGAAGCAAAAGCCCTGGAGGCCCTTACCATGGCCCCTGCCTCTCTCTTGGGCAAGTCTCAGGTGATAGGTTCTCTTCAAGCCGGGCGCTACGCGAATTTCCTGATCACCTCGGGAGGTGTTTTTGAAAAGGAAACAACTCTCTATGAAAACTGGGTACAGGGACAGAAAAATATTATCAATGCTATGGATCAGAAAGATATCCGTGGAACTTACGACCTCAGCGTAGGTGGCAGCACCTATGATCTCAGTATTACCGGGGAGGTTTCAAAACCAAAAGCTGAAGTAAAACAGGATACCCTAAAGCTAACATCTAAGCTGAGTTACGACGGGGACTGGGTTACGATGTCAGTAACAACCTCCGATCGGGATACATACCGAATGACGGCGAGGGTCAATGCTGATAGTGATAACTTAAGCGGAAAGCTAATCCTTCCCAATGGAGGCAATTCACAGTTTACGGCAATGAGGAAGGAAGGACCTTCAAACTCCTCTTCAGAAAAAGGGGACGGGGATTCCGAAGTGCCGAAAGTCATGCCTTTAAAATTTCCCAATGTGGGCTACGGATACACCGAAAAAAGGAAGGCGGAAGATATGTTGTTTAGAAATGCAACTGTTTGGACTGGAGAAGACGAAGGCGTATTGGAAAATACAGATGTATTGGTAAGGAATGGAAAAATTTCGAAAATCGGAAAGAACCTCAACGCCGGCAGTGCTACAGTAATTGATGCCAGTGGGAAACACCTAACTGCGGGAATTATTGACGAGCACAGTCATATTGCCGGTCTGGCGATCAACGAGGCCGGACAGAATTCTTCTGCTGAAGTAAAAATGACCGATGTTGTAGATCCTTCGGATATGGACCTGTATCGCAATCTGGCTGGAGGAGTAACCACCGTACAGTTGCTGCACGGATCGGCTAATCCTATTGGAGG
>JABDQM010000325.1 GCA_013042315.1 Flavobacteriaceae bacterium
TTGGGGCAATAAAAGCCAAGATCGCCCAAATGGCTATCAATACTTATGCAGGGGAATCTGCCTGTTATCGCGCTGCCAAAAATATCGAAGATCGGATAGCGATCAGAGAAGCTGAAGGGAATACTCACCAGGAAGCAGAACTGAAGGGCGTTGAAGAATACGCCATAGAATGTTCTATCCTTAAAGTGGCGGTTTCTGAAGATGTACAGAATACTACAGACGAGGGGATACAAATCTTTGGGGGAATGGGCTTTAGTGCCGATACCCCTATGGAAAAGGCCTGGAGGGATGCAAGGATTTCAAGGATCTACGAAGGCACCAATGAAATCAACCGTATGCTCGCTGTGGGAATGTTGGTTAAAAAAGCCATGAAAGGTCACGTAGACCTTTTAGGGCCTGCTACAGCAGTAGGAGAAGAATTGATGGGAATCCCATCTTTTGATACTCCTGATTTCTCAGAATTGTTCGCCGAAGAAAAAGACCTCATCGCAAGATTGAAAAAGGTATTTTTAATGGTGGCCGGAAGTGCCGTCCAAAAATTTGGTCCAGACCTGGAATCACATCAGCAATTGCTACTCGCTGCCGCTGATATTCTAATCGAAATTTACATGGCTGAATCTACCCTGCTTCGCACCGAAAAAAATGCGAAACGCAGCGGGGAGGATTCCCAGGAAATCGAAATTGCGATGACTAAACTCTATTTGTATGAGGCGGTTGACCTTGTGATCAAAAAAGGGAAGGAAGCGATAGTGTCCTTTGCTGAAGGAGACGAACAGCGAATGATGCTTATGGGACTGAAACGGTTTACCAAATACACAAATCAGCCCAACGTTGTGGCCCTTCGCAACAAGATTGCCGATAAGGTCGCAGCGGATAACGGCTATACGTTTGACGAATAATCACTATCATCTTAAAATAAAAAAACCGCCTCTTACAGGCGGTTTTTTTATTTCCGTGAATGTCCTATTTCAAATTGCTGTATTGTTCTGAGTAAAGCAGCATTTGTTCTTGAAAGGTCTTAGGTTGAACTAATTTAATATCGGTAATTTCGCCTTCCTCGTTCATCTGAGGCGTTAAGACCGGATTCACAAAGCCACTATAAGGAGGAGTTTTAAAAGATGAATTCCGCTCTAATACTTCAGCGTGCAATTCCTGATCAACTTTAACTCCATAGCCTTCTACAAGGTCTTGGGCAGCCTTGAAATCTCCTTCTGATTTAATCCTTTGAGTTTCCTTGAGCAATTGACCAAAAAGCTCTCTTAATTTGGCATAATCGTTAACGCGGTAATAAGTTTTCCCATCGCGCATCACTTTCTCGATCACCTTGTCATCTTCACCCTTTTCAAAAACCCAGGCTGATACCCATTGCCTGTTCACCATGTGATCTTCTTCAATATCATCTCCGAGTTCAATCCTTATCAGCTGAGTGACCAAGCCATTTCTGATGTACCGGTCATAAGCAGTCATTCCCAACTCTTCCCAGTTGTCTGTAAGGCCCAGCTCCTGTAACTTTGGATCCATTAAATAGTACAAGCCCACCAAATCTGCTCTCCCCTCTTCCATTGTAGAAGCATAATTTTTTAGTGTTTCTTTGGGCTGGCCCACACCTTCATTGAGTTGTCCTGAGGCGTGACCTACCACTTCATGTAATGCGGTCAACAATTTTGATGCAGTCTTGCCGTATTTATTTTCCCGGGCGATTTCTTCTTCACTGTACGCAAATTCGTTTAACCTTCCGGAACCTCCGGCATTGCTGTAGGCCTCGATGATGTTTCCAAGGGAAACCGACTTGCTGCCGTGTTCCTGCCTAATCCAGTTGTTATTTGGGAGGTTGACCCCTATTGGCGTACTGGGAGAGGCATCTCCCGCTTCTCCGGCCACATTTACTGTTTTATAAGAAACCCCAACAACGTTTTCTTTCTTGTGTTCTTCCATCAAGGGGGATTCATCTTCAAACCATTGGGCATTTTCAGAAAGCACAGCCATCTGTCTCGACATTTCAAAATCCTTGAGCTGGACAATGGTTTCATAAGAACCCTTGTACCCTTTGGGATCATTGTATACCTCTATAAATCCATTGATCCAATCAACATCACCATCTCGGGAATTTACCCAGGAGATGGCATATTCATCCCAGGTATCGAGACTTCCGGTTTTGTAATATTCGATGAGAAGCTTAAGCGCAGCTGCCTGCTGCTCATTCTCAGCAACTTCCACAGCCATCTGAAGCCATTTGATGATCTCATCAATTGCCTCCCCGTAGAGTCCGCCCGACTTGTAGACCTCCTCTGTAATTTCACCATCAATTTTTGAAAGTCTGGTATTCAATCCTGTTTCTACCGGTCTTCCCTCCGGTCCCTTGTCGGCTTTGGCGTAATAGGCCTCAACCTCAGCATCGGTAAGACTTGGGTCGTAAAAGTTTACCGCCGAGGCCGCCACGTTATCCACACCTTTCTTTTTGTTTACTTTTTTGGCATCAGCTGCATTGAATAATACTTCAAAAGCTTCGCCATCCAGGCTTGTACCGGTTTCCTCGAGTAAACCTTGAAGGTAATCGGCGCTGAATTCGGGTTTTAGTTTATCATTAGAATAATGGTGATGTATCCCATTGGAGAACCATACTCTTTTAAGGTAGGTTTCAAATGCCTGCCATTCCGCAGTACTTTTATCCCCTGAGTAATTCTGATATACATTTTCAAGGGCATTCCTTATTTCCAAATTATGACGGTAATTCTGATCCCAGATAATATCCCGGCCCGCCAGGCCCGCTTGGGTTATGTAATACACCAATCTCTTTTGATCGAGGCTTAGTTCATCAAATCCCGGGATTTGATATCTCAAGATTTGGATATCGGCAAATTGTTCAACAAAATATTCAAAAGAAGCAGCTTCGGAATCTGCACTGCTCGTGGGAGCCTCCTTTTCCTCGCAAGACCAAATAAGTCCGAGCGCGAGAAAAGCGATAAAAAAATGTCGTAATTTCATGATTTTAATTCTATTAGTCGTTGTCCTCAAATGTAAAAATTTAGGATTCAATTCGGATGCTTTTTTCCCTAATCCTTTGAAAATTGAAGGAGAAACAACCGAATTTATCAAAACTGTATATTAATCTACCTCTGGAATTCCTCATCTATTAATTTTTATGAAATCGAACCTTTTAAGTGAAGTCTACAAGTCCGAGGTATTTCGCGAACAAGGCCATGCATTAATCGACCTGCTTGCAGATCATTTGGAAGGGAGCCTGCAACTAGAGCGTAAAAAGGTGATCAATTGGAACCTGCCCGAGGATGAAAAAGATTTTTGGGAGGGTTTCCTTGCGTCAGAATCTGAGACTAATTTTTTTAAAGAGGTGCTAGCGCGTACCACACATGTTCACAACCCCAGATATATCGGACATCAGGTATGTGCCCCTGCCCCTATTGCCGCCTTGTCGGGCTTAGTTAGTGCCATGCTCAACAATGGGATGGCGATCTATGAAATGGGAATGGCACCTACAGCCATTGAACGTATCATCACTGATTTGATCGGTGCAAAAATTGGCTTTGACAAATCCTCAAGGGGTATCTTAACTTCAGGGGGGACCCTGGCGAACCTCACCGCAATGTTGGCCGCCAGAAAAGCGAAGGTGAGTAAGGATGTCTGGAAGGATGGTAGTTCAGACCGACTGGCAATCATGGTCTCAGAAGAAGCTCATTACTGTATAGACAGGGCCGCCCGAATCATGGGTCTGGGCACAGATGGAATTATTAAAGTTCCGGTGACCAAAGGTTTTGTAATGGATAGTTCAAAATTGGAAGCGTATTATCAACAGGCTACGGATAGAGGTTTAAAGGTCTTTGCCCTGGTTGGAAGTGCCCCTTCAACAGCTACCGGGATTTATGACGATTTGGACGCCCTGGCAACTTTCTGCAAAAAGCACCAGCTTTGGTTTCATGTGGATGGTGCTCACGGAGGAGCAGCGGTTTTCTCGGAAAAATATAAAAAGACGGTAAAGGGAATTGAACTTGCCGATTCTGTGGTTATTGATGGGCATAAGATGATGCTGATGTCGACC
>JABDQM010000328.1 GCA_013042315.1 Flavobacteriaceae bacterium
GACTGGAAGAACAAAGTCCTTCATATCGGGGCAACCTGGTTGGGGCGAGAATATCATGGGAGCGGACTTAACACCCATATGAAACAACTAATGATCGATTACGCCTTTCAGACTTTACAATTTGAAAAGGTCGAATTCCGGATTGATGAAAGAAACGCCCGCTCGAGGAAGGCCGTGGAAAAGCTGGGGGCTGTACTTGAAGGAATACTGCGTAAAAATGTATATCTCACCGATGGTTTTAAAAGAGATACCTGCTGTTATGGCTTGTTTCCCGAGGCCTGGGAAAATACAAAAACAGATTTGTTGAGCTCCTCAGGTTATTGATCCTCAAAACCTGTTTATCTCTGTCTGAATTTAACCCCTGTCTGAAACAATAAAGCCCCCTTCAGGGCGTTCTATCAATCCAGTTGCTGAATACCCCAATTATATCTTTAACAGCAGAAACCTACCTATGAAATTCATCATCGCCTTTGTGCTGACCTTTTTTGCATTTACCAGTGGTTCAGCTAATTGCAACAATACCTATGCTTCTGCAGGTTACAGCCTATCTCATGCTAAGAAATCGATGGGAGCCAACAACTTTGAACATCAGCAATATTATGCTGAAAGGGCCTTGTCTGCCTTCGAAAAGGCTAGAACGCAAAATGAAAATTGTGGTTGTCAGAAGGCTATTAATCCTATTCTTGACGGAATTGAAAACTTAGAAACGGCACTTAATCAGGAAGAATGGGATATGAGTCGGTATTACACCAAAAGAGCCCTTGAAAACGCTGAACAGCTACTCAACAATCTGGATATTTGCACTGTAGGGGACACTAATCAGGAAACCCCTGGAGAAACCTCTGCCGAATATTCCCCTGAGGAGATCATAGCTCCTGCTTCTGAGGTAGCAGAATCAACCGATTGGGATGTTAAATTGAATTATAAGCAGCAGGCTGAAGCCGAGCTGGCTGAACTCGAAAGAACGATCCGCGAACTTGGCAACCTCTTCCAATGTGAAAAGGTAAAGCAACTTTTGATCTCACATAAGGTAAAAACAGAAAACGAACTTCAGGCAGAAAGTCTGGAAACGATAAGGGCATTTTATATGTCGCAGGCTGTTGCCATGCACAACAAGGCACTTTTTGCAATGATTGAGTGTTCCAAAAAGCTGGAATAACCCAAAGCTTGATCAATTTTCCTCTTCCGCAGTTTTGGAAGCATCCTCCTCGTAATAGGTGATCCTGCGCGTTGTATATCGATTATCAGGGGTGATGATCATCTTGATCCAATTTGGTGGATTATGGCCATCGAACTGATAGATAAATTCCTGCCTGCTTTCCTGCTTGTCTGACTTCTGGATTCTAGCTTTAAGGAATCCCTGTTCGTCGTATTCGTAGTTGATCTCCTCGGTCTTTACGAAACTCGATTTCCCATTATCGTAGTCGAATTTAAATTCCCTGAACTTTCTCCCAAGGGTGTCTGTAAACGATTCAGTAGCCTTATAGGGCTCTCCCTTCAGATAGATCTTTTCGAGTTCTACGCGAAGTAATTGTCCTTTTTCATTCTTTTCCCCCGTGCGAACAGATCTTTCAGTTATACCATTTACATCAATGGTTTTGGTGACTTCACCTCTGAGGGTGTCATAACTGATCTGTGTATCATCAATCCCTTCATTGGTGGTTCTTATAATAGCCATAAGATTGCCGGCCCCATCATATTTATACTCGAACTGATCGAGGAACTCCCTTTGATAGGAATAGACGCTTTCCTTAACCACCTTATTTAGCAAGGTGTCGATACGATAAATATGTGCGAGAGAGGTTTGCCTGTCCAGACTGTCTTCCCTGTAATTTTCTAAACGTTTTTCCTTTAGTAAGCCTCCGGAATACCTGTAATAAGTCACATCGTAATCAGTATCACTATACAGGGTGGTGACTTTGGTCAATACCCCTTCAGGATCAAATTCAAAAGATTCTTTTCCGTAATCGGTAATCACAAGACACCTCTTCACCTTTCCCAATAACTGGAAATCTGAGGTGTTAAATACGC
>JABDQM010000244.1 GCA_013042315.1 Flavobacteriaceae bacterium
TATCAGCAAAGAAAACGAGGTTTGGCTCTTAAAATCTGTCAATCCTGTTTCCGGGGCAACGGAGGTGATCACAAGTCTGCCTGAAGGAGTACAGGATATTTGCTGGTTGCCCGATGGCTCGGTTCTGACCGGGCAAAACAATCAGTTGCTCCGATACAACCCAAAAAAGAATGACTGGGATGTCATTGTTTCTTTTCCGGAAGGAGAAATTGCAAATATCAGTAGGTTGGCAACAAACGCTATTTCTGGTCTTCTTTTGATGGTAGCGGAAATTCCAAATAAGTAAAATGAAATTTGCACATAATTCTGACAGGGTGGAAGCTTTTAGCGACGGCGTTTTTGCCTTCGCAGCTACGCTTATGGTCGTCACCCTGGATATGGACGAGAGCCTTCAATTGATTGGGGCAAAGTCGAGCAATTTTATCAGTTTTGGCGTTAGTTTCTTTGTATTGGTCATATTGTGGAAGGTTCATTATAATTTTTTCAGGAAGACTTCTTATATAGACAATTGGATCATCACCTTTAATTCAGTTTTGCTTTTTGTTGTCTTGTACTATGTATTCCCGTTAAAATCATTGGTGAACTCCTGGATGGGGGTAAAATCGATCACCAAGGACGAACTAAGTGCCCTTTTTGTGATGTACGGCTTCGGGTTCGCCATGATATTTCTGTGCTATGCGCTGATGTATTACCGGGCATACCGCAAAACCAGGTCTCTGGACAAATCAATGGACCTCCTGTTCTCTGCTCAGCATTTCTCTTTATACGTACTTACGGCATTTCTTTCAATTATACTCGGATTATTAAAAGTTGGTATTACCTTTGGAGCACCCGGATTTTTATATGCCATGTTAGGACCTTTGTGTTACTTCCATGCCGTCTGGTTTGAAAAAAAATACAGAAAAACACTATTATGAAATATTCCTTATTTGCCTTTTTGTTTTTAATGGCTTTGGGCACTTACGCCCAATCCTCAAAAGATATTTACAACATTATCAATAGCGTGTCTGCCGATCGAATTGAAGCAGACATTACCACTTTGGTGGATTTTGGCACAAGACATACCCTTAGTGATACTACCTCCGCCACCAGGGGTATCGGCGCAGCAAGACGATGGATCAAAAGTGAATTCGAAAAAATTTCTTCAGACTGTAATAACTGTCTGGAGGTGTTCTATCAAAAAGAACTCGTTAAAAAAGGAGAAAACCAACGAATTGTCAAGGATGTAATGGTGGTCAATGTGGTTGCGGTACAAAGGGGAACTAAGTATCCCAATCGCTATATCATCATGAGTGGGGATATTGATTCCAGGGTAAGCAGTCCTACTAATTTTACAGATGATTCCCCCGGAGCCAATGACAATGCCAGTGGGATGGCCGGAACCATAGAAGCCGCGAGGGTTCTATCCGGGTATACCTTTGAGAACAGTGTCATTTATGTGGGTCTTTCAGGGGAAGAACAAGGCTTGTTTGGGGGCAAGTCCCTGGCAGCGTATGCCAAAGAACAAGGCTGGGATATCATTGGCGTGCTCAACAATGATATGATCGGAAACATCAAAGGAGTTGACGGAGTCATAAGCAATCGCGATTTCAGGATTTTTTCAGAACCTGTTCCCCCCACTGAAACCGAGCGGCAAAGAAATGCACGCAGATTTTACGGAGGTGAGGTAGATGGAATCTCAAGGCAATTGGCGCGTTACGTTCATAAAACGACGAAAACCTATATGCCTGAGATGAATCCTATGATGATTTACCGACTCGATCGATTTGGCCGAGGAGGGCACCACAGACCTTTTAACGATCAGGGTTTTGCAGGGATTCGAATCATGGAAGCCCATGAAAATTACACGCAACAGCATCAGGATATCCGCATGGAAAATGGGATTGCATATGGGGATGTGCTGGAGCATGTAAATTTTGACTATGCAGCAAAACTCACAGCGGTCAATGCCATCAATCTGGCCTCCATCGCATGGTCACCACCTGCACCTGCAGAAGTTTTGATAGGTGGAATTGTGGAGCCGTCAGCAAAATTAAAATGGAGCAAGTCTGAAGGCGCCGCTGGATACAAGATCTATTGGCGAGATACCACCTCCCCTACCTGGGACAATAGTCGTTATGTAGGTGATGTGACGGAATTTATCCTTGAAGGAATTGTGATTGACAATTATTTCTTTGGGGTCTCGGCCGTCAGCGAGGCGGGCTTTGAGAGTCCGGTTGCCTTCCCCAATGCTATCTTCAGGAACTAAAAAACATGAGACTTTTAATTCAGGCGCTTAATCTGATAGGCATAATTTTCCTTGTAATGCTGTTGTCTCATTGTCGTCGGGGTACAGGGATTAATAAGGAGGCTGAACCCGCCAAGGAATTAAAAGACCTCAATACGGTTTTTGATGATTACGAACGATTAGAAAAGAGCGGCAAATACGCCGAATTGGCCGGAATGATCATTGAGGTCAATAAAGATCTGGAAAGCGCTCAACTCTTTGTTGAGGCTGCCACCTTATATCACCTCTCAGAGAAAAAAGATTCTGCCATTATTATGCTGCATAAGGCGGTCGATCGCGGAATGGCGAACCCCACTATTCTCAAAAAATTTCCCGGCCTTGAAAAGGTAAAAACTAAACAGATGCAGGAGCTGACCCTCAGATTGGATTCCTTGAGGCAAGTGCTGCATAAAATTTCCAATTTCTCTCTCGAAACACGAGCGATGGACCAGTTCTGGCCTTATTTTAAGCAGGCAAAGGCAAATCCTGACAGCGCCCGAACATTTCTCAAAGCCTATATCCTTGAAGGTCCACCCGAGATCAAAGACTATTATGCGATCCGTTATTACAATCTGGACAATATGTATGGCCAAATGATCAATGGTGCCCCGGAATATTACACCTACCTGATGGCGCACCTGAACAATGATAGTTTAGTGGGGTTAAAAAACAAGGCAGCTGCGGCTATGAAGACGTTTAAAGGACTCTATCCCGATGCGGTTTTTCCAAAAGTATATATAGTCCCGGGCTTACTGAATTCAGGTGGTACGGCTAGTGAAATGGGCCTCTTCATAGGGGGTGACATGTATGGAAGATCCGCAGAAATGCCTATACATGAGCTCAATGAATGGCAAAAAGGAGCAATTATGAATGCCAAAGACTTACCCCAATTAATTCTTCATGAGTTGATGCATTTTCAACAGAACTATTCAGACAGGGAGCATGAAAATACCGTCTTGTTCAAAGTCATTGAAGAAGGGGTATGCGATTTTCTAAGTGAATTGTCTTCGGGCGAAGCTATTGAATCAGAGCAACTCCAATATTTGGATTCGGGGACAAAATTGGACACTGTCCTACAAGAATTAAAACGCGATCTTTACTCAGAAGATCTATCGTTGTGGATGTACAACGGAGGATCTATCGAAGACCGACCTGCAGATCTTGGCTATGCCTTGGGTTATCTTATCACCAAATCGTATTACCTAAATTGCGCAGACAAGAAACAATGTTTAGCAAACCTGTTAAACACTAACGATATGAAGTCTATCCTAAAGGGAAGTGATTATAGCCGTATCTTAGAAGAAGAAATGGATTTATAAAACACACCTCATGAAAAGTACGATCTCCGTTACGCTTTGCCTGATGTTCTTTTTTTCAACTTACGGACAAAATCAGGAGTTTACCCAACAGGATACTTTAAGGGGAAGCATCACCCCTGAACGAGAGTGGTGGGACTTGCTTTTTTACGATTTGGATGTTGAGGTGAAACCGGAAGAAAAATACATTTCAGGTACCAACACCATAAGGTATAGAGTTTTGGAGGAAAACCAGCTCATGCAAATCGATCTTCAGTCTCCCCTTGAGATCACTAGCGTGAGCCAGGAAGGTAAAGCCTTATCGTTTACAAGTAACGGCTTTGCACACTTTATTAAGCTGGAGGAAAAACAGAAAAAAGGAGATATCGGAGAATTGAAAATTTCCT
The DNA here is from genome assembly GCA_013042315.1 of Flavobacteriaceae bacterium. Taxonomy (GTDB): domain Bacteria; phylum Bacteroidota; class Bacteroidia; order Flavobacteriales; family Flavobacteriaceae; genus Muriicola. The sequence goes on from JABDQM010000244.1 coordinate 3,969, forward strand.
ATGCCGGAACTCCCAAAGAAGCTGTTAACGCACCATGGGATGGGGGTTTTTCGTGGAAGACAGATGAAAACGGCAATCCTTTTGTAGCTACTTCCTGCCAGGGTCTTGGAGCAAGCGTATGGTGGCCCAACAAAGACCATATGTACGATGAAGTAGATAGCATGGCTATTCGGGTAACCGTGCCAAAAGACCTGGTGGCCGTTGCAAACGGAAGGTTGAAGAAAATAAGTGAAAATACAGAGACCACGAGCTTTGATTGGTATGTCAGCAATCCCATTAACAACTACGGAGTAAACGTGAATGTGGGGGATTATGTTCATTTTGAGGATACCTATAAGGGAGAAAAAGGAGAACTCGATCTCTCGTATTACGTATTACGAGACAAGCTCGAGAAGGCTAAAAAGCAGTTTGAACAGGTTCCGCTGATGCTGAATGCCTTTGAGCATTGGTTTGGCCCTTATCCCTTCTATGAAGACAGTTTTAAACTTGTGGAAGTGCCTTATCTGGGGATGGAGCATCAGAGTTCTGTCACTTACGGCAATGGGTATCAAAACGGGTATTTGGGGGTTGATCTATCGGGAAGTGGATGGGGGTTAAAATTCGATTTTATCATTATTCACGAAGCCGGACACGAGTGGTTTGCCAATAATATCACTTATAAAGACATCGCTGATATGTGGATTCATGAAGGCTTTACGGCTTATTCAGAAAATCTGTATCTCGATTATAACTACGGGAAAAAGGCTGCAGAAGAGTACGTGCTGGGTACCAGGCGCAGAATACGAAACGACAGGCCTATCATAGGACCGTACGGAGTAAATAAGGAGGGTTCCTCAGACATGTACTACAAAGGTGCCAATGTACTGCACACCCTCAGGCAATTGCTGGAGGACGACGAAAAGTGGCGTAAGATCCTCAGGGGATTAAATGAAGAATTCTATCATCAAACGGTTAACACTGAGGAAGTTGAAAACTATCTGAGTGAGAAAACAGGAATAGATCTCACTGCTTTTTTTGAGCAATACCTGAGAACTACCATGATTCCCGTTTTGGAATACCGGGTATCAGAGGATTCCTTGACCTACCGGTACACTAACATCGTATCTGATTTTGATATGCCTGTAAGAGTATTTGTAGAGGAGAAAGAACATTGGCTTTTCCCCGAAGAAAATTGGAAAACGGAACAACTTGAAAAGGCAGAGCGTTTGGTTTTCGACAAGAATATTTACATCCGACGGCAAGAAGTGGTTGAATAAAACCCCCAGAGTCAGACAATATCGAGTTATAGGTAATTCTTTTTACCTTACCTTCAGTTTATCTACTACATCACTAAAATCAGGAGCATGAGATTTACAATTATTCTTTCACTGACCTTACTTGTCCTGGGATGCAAGCCAGTTGAAGAGCCCAAGGTAACTGATACCGTACTATTCTCAGACGTGAGCATTGTGGATGTGTCTAACGGTTCTGTCAGCGAACATCAATATGTAGAAATCGATTCAGGAAAGATCAGTCGGATCACTTCTCAGTTAGCTGCTGATGTCACTTATAAAACGATTATCGATGGCCAGGGTATGTTCCTGCTTCCCGGCCTGGCGGAGATGCACGCCCATATCCCCTCCCCTCCTGTAACTAAAGAGACTTTGGAAGAAACGCTCTTCCTTTATCTTTCCAATGGGATCACTACCATCCGTGGAATGCTGGGCCATCCTTCCCACCTGGAACTTAAAAAACTAGTGTCTCAGGGAGAGGTTCTCGGTCCGAGAATTTATACCTCCAGTCCTTCTCTTAATGGAAACACCGTAAGCACTCCGGAAGAAGCCCAATCAAAAGTTGAACAGTATAAAAAAGAAGGGTACGACTTCCTTAAAATACATCCTGGTATCAAAAGACCGGTGTTTGATGCCTTGGTAGCTAAAGCAAAAGAAGTAGGGATTCCCTTTGCGGGTCACGTGCCTGTTGATGTAGGGATACGCCATGCTCTGCAAAGTGGTTACGCCTCCATAGATCACGTCGATGGATTTCTGGAAGGCCTCGTCCCTGAAAACAAAGCCGTAAACCCTGAAAGCAATGGTTTTTTTGGTTATAATTTTACGCCATTGGTAGACGAAAGCCTGATCCCTACCCTGGTAGAGGAAGCCAGTGTAAATAAAGTGTGGATAGTTCCCACACAAAGCCTTTTTGAGCGCTGGTTTGCCCCGGTATCGGCAGACAGCCTGCTCAATGATCCCGAAATGATCTATATGCCGGTCAACACGCTTTCAAACTGGAAGAACAGGAAGGAACAGTCTACTGACCAGAGTACCGGTTTTAACAAAGAGCAATGGAATGAATTCCATCAAATCCGGCAACAATTGATCAGGGCTTTGAATGAAGGAGGTCATGGTATGCTCCTGGGTTCAGATGCTCCTCAGCTCTTTAATGTTCCCGGCTTTTCCATACACCACGAAATAGCGGGAATGGAAGCAGCGGGTATGAGTCCGCTCGATATCCTCCAAAGTGGTACAGTTAACCCTGCAATATTTTTTGGAGAGGAAGATTCTTTTGGCCAGGTAAAAGAAGGCTTATCCGCAGATCTCTTGCTGTTGCGAACTAATCCGCTTGAAGATATACAGGCCCTAAAACAGTTAGCAGGCGTGATGGTCAAAGGGCAATGGTTAGACAAAAATACTATCGATAATAAACTAAAGGTTATTGCCTCCCACGCCAGGGAGTAATAAACTCAGAACGCTGTCGTCTCAATTAAAATCAAGACCTGTGAATTCATTCATTAAATGTATTTTTTCTTTACTCTTCTTCTCTGTTTGCCACTTCGGGCAATCACAAATGCTATTAAAGCCCGATAGGGTCTTTGACGGTGAATCTATGCATACCGGCTGGGTGGTCTTGACAGACAAAGATCAGATCATTTATTCAGGTCCAGTTACCAATCTCAAGGTACCCGAGGGTACAGAGGTCTTCTCCTTAGCAGGAAAAACCCTTTTACCGGGAATTATTGAAGGGCATTCACACCTCCTTTTGCATCCCTATAACGAAACTCCCTGGAATGACCAGGTTTTAAAGGAATCATCAGAAGAACGGGCCATAAGGGGTGTAAACCACGCCATAAAATCACTCGAAGCCGGAATCACTACGATGCGCGATCTGGGATCTGAAGGTGCCGGCTATGCCGATGTTGCCCTGAAAA
>JABDQM010000245.1 GCA_013042315.1 Flavobacteriaceae bacterium
TCGCAATGCTGGCGCTCAATATGAGTAAAGAAGTTCTGGCTGCATTCGGATTAATGAATGAAAAGTTTGAAGCTTCTAACGTAAAGGCTACGGAAAGCAATAACGCTTTCTTGGCGAGCCTAGAGACTAAAGCATCAGAAGATGCAGCTAAGTATTCAGCGCTGTACACGGATGGTCGGAAAATAAAGCAACTTTCACAGGAGTACTTCTCCTACTTGGAAAACCTTAAAAAGGAAATGACCAAAGATGTGGAAGATACTAAGGACTATACCGTAATGGACAAGGCTGATTATCTGGATCAGAAGTTCTTCCAGGGAGATAATCTAGCTCCTGATGGAAAGAAATTCATGAAATGGATCAATGACTATCGTACTCAGGTAATTGCCATTATTGGCGAGGATTATCCTGAAGTAAAAGACCAAGTAGAAGTCCGGTTTAAAACCGGTGACGCTAATGGCAAGGTAGAACGCAGAGATGGCGTAAAGGTAGACTGGATCAATTATCATTATGAAGGTTTTCCATTAATCGCTTCACTTGCTAAACTTACATCACTGCAATCGGATATCAAGGCAACGGAAGAAGCTGCTTTGAAAGCGATGTTGCAGGGAGAGCTTACAAGTCAGGTATCCTTAACAAATTTCGAAACACAGTTGTTTTCTGAAAAATCCGCCTTTTATTCAGGTGAAAAATTCAGCGGAAGCATTGTGTTAGGTAAAACTGATAGATCGGCCAAGCCTGTAAAAGCAGAACTGACCCTCGATGGTCGTAAGCTTGCCGAAGGTAAAGATTACGAGCTCAAAGAAGGAGGCGTAGATCTAAAGATTGGAGCAGGAAGTGCTGGTGATCATGAGATCGCAGGTACCTTGTTTTACATGCAAGATGGTGTGGAAACAGAAGTTCCTGTAAAGAACTCTTTTGCTACCATCTCCAAGCCCGATGCAGCGGTTATTTCTGCTGATAAGATGAACGTGGTATATCGTGGGGTGGCAAATCCTATGACGATTTCTATCCCTGGAATACCGGATAACAAGGTATCTGCATCTGCAACAGGTCTGAAAAGACTTAACGGAAGTAAATACATCATGAATCCCGGAAAAGGACGTGAAGTAACTATCAATGCTTCTGGTGTCTTGCCTGATGGAAAGCGAATCACTACTCCTGCAACTTTCAGGATTAAGGATATTCCAAGACCTGCTGGTTCTGTAAGAGGCGAATCCGGAAGCACAAAGATGCCAAGGCGTAACCTTGAGATCGCTACTGTCGGTGCCTTGTTGGAGGACTTCGATTTTGACCTGAACCTCGCGGTAAGTGGATTTAAATTGAAAGTACCAGGACAACCAACTGTAGTTGTTAAAGGCAATAAAATTGACAGCAGAGGTAAATCTGCGCTCAAAAGAGCGAAAAGAGGTGATGCTGTTCAGATCTTTGATATCGAAGCTTACATCACGAATAACAGAACGTATAAGCTTAAGAGAGTATCTCCTGTAATTGTGGAGATCACACAATAAGAATTGTTAGTAAAATTGAATTTTATGAATTGGAAGAATGTAATACTAGTTGGTGCCGTTTCTCTGCTACCGATTTCAATCATGGCCCAGGCAAATATATTAAATGCCAAAAAGCCACAGGATATCGGAAAGAAGACAGCAAACCAGTTGGCGATGGATGATGATGTTCCTTTGGATTATGGTTATGTGGACGACAGGGATATTCTCTGGTCCAAGACCATATGGGAGGTGATCGATCTTGATGAGAGGGTAAATTTCCCTCTCTATTATCCTACCGATACTGTTGATATCGGAGCCGACAGGCGATCGCTCTACGATGTTTTTTTAAAGAACATCAAGAACGGCAAAATGACAGATGTTTATGTGGACTCATACTTCACTGAAAAAAGGAAGTTTGAAGACCTTAAAGCAACCCTGACAAGGATAGATACTACGGATCTGGGATATGAGCAGATCAATGCCGGTGAGCAACTTTCCCCTGAATATGTAAACAGGAGAGATATAACTGCCGCTGATATTGAAGAGTATCGAATCAAAGGGATCTGGTATTTTGACAAGCGCCAGGGAGAATTGAAGTATCGACTCCTGGGGATAGCTCCCGTAGCTCCCGATGTTAACTTCGTGGATGACGAATCTATGAGCGCTGCCGACAACAAGGTAGAACTGTTCTGGGTTTGGTTTCCAAGTGCCAGGAAAATCCTTCACGATGCAAAGGTGTTCAACCAACGGAATTCAGCTCAACCTATCTCCTATGATATGTTGTTGAATGCAAGGAGGTTTAACGCTACGATCTACAGGGAGGACAATGTCCACGGAGATCGTGAAATAACCGACTACATCGCGGATAACGCCTTGTTCCAATTACTGGAATCTAATCGCATCAAAGAAGCGATCAGAGACAGGGAACAGGATATGTGGGCTTATTAGAAATTTCAATAGTATTCCAATTCAATTATAAAATGGAAACGCCGCTTTTTGAAGCGGCGTTTTTTATTTTTGTACCATGGTAGATTACCTGGTGGTAGGCCTTGGTTTGGCCGGAATCTCATTTTGTGAAACCCTGGAGCAAAAGGGAAAATCGTTTATGGTTGTCAGTGATACGTCCCAAAAAGCCTCAACGGTTGCAGGCGGATTGTACAACCCGGTTATTCTCAAAAGATTTACCTTGTCGTGGAAGGCGCACGAACAACTTGAAATCTTACCAAAATTTTATGCAAGCCTGGAGAAAAAACTAGGTGTTCAGCTAGATCACCCACTCCGAGTGCTGAGAAGATTTACAAGTATAGAGGAGCAAAACCAATGGTTTGAAGCCTCAGATAAGCCAGGTCTTGAACCTTTGATGTCTACCTCATTGATATCGAATACCAATGCCTCTATAGAAGCCAAATACAGCTATGGAGAAGTATTGGGAACGGGGAGAGTCGATACAAAACTGCTACAAACTCGCTTTAAAGACTATCTTCTCAATCGCAATCTCCTCCTGGAAGAATCTTTGGATTTTAAATCTCTTGAGCTTAGGGAAGATGCTGTTATTTATAAAAATATAAAAGCGAAGTATCTCGTTTTAGCCATGGGTTATGGCCTGAAGCAAGATCCCTATTTCAATTGCCTTCCTTTAAATGGTTCCAAAGGGGAATATCTTATGATCAAAGCCCCTGATCTCAATGAAACCAATATCATTAAGTCTTCAGTATTTATGATTCCCCAGGGGAATCACCTCTATCGCGTCGGAGCTACCTATAAACGGGAGGACAAGACTAATAAACCCACCGACGAAGCAAGAGAAGAACTTGAATTAAAATTAAAGACCTTTTTAAAATGCGATTACGAGGTAGTAGACCAACTTGCCGGAATCAGGCCCACAACAGGAGACAGAAGACCGCTGGTTGGGCAACATCCCCACTTTCCATCACTGTATCTTCTCAATGGCTTTGGCTCACGGGGCGTTATGATCGCTCCATATGCTTCAAAAGCCTTGTTTAATTACATTGAAAAACATGAGGAGCTTCCTGTGGAAATGGACATAAAGAGGTTTAAAAAACGCTTTGGGAAAGGCTAGGACTTAGTTACTGCCTTGGGATCGTAATTCATAAAAATATTGATCCAGATATTTCTGGAAAGACGGATAATGATCGGGAAAAATCCAATAAGTGTAAGTACTATACTTATAAAGGTGGTGAGAAGACTGGCCTCAAAGACTAAAAAGGCAATTACAAAAGCAGCCACAGCAAAGGCAATACCTACTCCATAGCTCACGTACATGGCACCGTAAAAGAAGGAAGGTTCTATTTTGTACTTGGTATTGCAGTGAGAACATCGCTCGTTCATCTCAAAAATAGAGCCAACGAGATATGGATTCTTTACCTTGTACATACTCTCCATATGGCACTTTGGGCAACTTCCTGTTAAAATGCTGTAGAGTTTGCTTCCTTTTTTAAACATTTGCAAAACTTTTGGCAAAGATACTTTTTTGTCAACGATACAGTGTTAATCGGGTTACATACATGTTAAATGTCCACAATCTTTCTGTTTCATTCTCCGGGGAAGTTCTCTTCGAGGAGATCTCCTTTCGCCTGAACCCTGGCGACAGGGCCGGACTTATAGGAAAAAACGGAGCAGGTAAATCTACGCTGCTGAAATTGCTGGCAAAGGACGTAGCTCCCGATACGGGAACTTTAGCCTCGGATAAGGAACTGAGAATCGGATTTCTCAGGCAGGATATAGAATTTGAGGAGGGGCAAACCGTGTTAGAAGAAGCCTATAAGGCATTCAAAGAACTACAGAAAGTAGAAGCCAGTCTGGCACATATCAATGAGCAGCTGGCCGAACGCACAGATTACGAAAGTGACGGGTATCATCAATTGATGGTAGATCTGAACGACTACACTCACCGGTATGAGATCCTCGGGGGATACAACTATCAGGGAGAAACAGAGAAAATCCTTCTCGGATTAGGCTTTAAAAGAGAAGATTTTGATAAAAAGACTAATACTTTCTCAGGTGGCTGGCGAATGCGAATTGAACTGGCCAAGCTCTTACTGCAGAGCAACGATGTTCTTTTGCTCGATGAGCCCACTAACCACCTCGATATTGAGTCGATCATCTGGCTCGAACAATTCCTCACTAATTTTCCAGGGGCAGTTGTAATCGTCTCTCACGATAAAATGTTCCTCGACAATGTCACCAACCGCACCATAGAGATCTCCCTGGGTCGCATTTACGACTACAATAAGCCCTATTCTAAATTTCTCGTTCTTCGGGAAGAGATCAGGGAGCAGCAACTCAATGCGCAAAAAAATCAGGAACGGGAAATACAGCAGGCAGAGCGACTCATAGAAAAATTTCGGGCCAAGGCTTCAAAAGCTTCCATGGCTCAATCTCTGATCAAAAAGTTAGATAGGATGGACCGTATTGAGGTCGATCAAACAGATAAAAGCGTATTAAAACTGAGCTTTCCTGTTTCCGTTACTCCGGGGAAAGTAGTTGCCGAAATGAATGGCATCACCAAACACTACGGCAAAAAGGAAGTTTTGAATGATATTAACCTGCTTATTGAACGCGATAGCAAAACGGCATTTGTGGGTCAGAATGGGCAGGGAAAGACAACCCTGGCCAAAATCATGGTTGAGGAGATCGATTACGATGGTCAGCTTAAACTGGGGCACAATGTTCAGATAGGATATTTCGCCCAAAATCAGGCTGAATATCTCGACGGGAGCAAAACCGTACTCGATACTATGATTGATGCGGCCAATGAGACCAACCGAAGTAAGGTAAGGGATATTTTAGGGTCCTTTCTGTTTAGCGGGGATGAGGTGGAAAAATACGTTAGGGTACTCTCAGGGGGTGAACGCAACAGGCTGGCC